>NZ_JBHWZO010000021.1:0-38829 GCF_042728455.1 Promicromonospora sp. NPDC060204 | reverse complement strand
GAGTCCGACCCCGCCGAGGCCGGCGCCAACGTCGTCACCAGCATCGACTCGATGACGCCGAGGACCGCGAGCCACCACAGGCCGCCCGACGTCGCCCCGGAGAACGCGCCGAACTTGGCGATGAACCCGGCGGTGAGCGGGATGCCCGCCATCGACAGCAGGAACAGGGCGAACGCGGCGGTGAGCCACGGGGCCTTGCGCCCCAGGCCGGCCCACTGCGCGATCTCCGTGGCCTCGCCGAGCACCACGCCGTCGTCCTCGACCGGACCGTTGTCCTCGCCGCCGCCGGCCGTGACCCGGCGCTCCCGGACCAGCGTGACCACGGCGAACGCGCCGATCGTGGCGATGCCGTAGGCCAGGAGGTAGAAGAGGGTGGAGGACTGGACCTGCGAGCTGAAGCCCGCGATGCCCACCAGCAGGAAGCCCGCGTGCGCGATCGACGAGTAGGCCAGCAGGCGCTTCACGTCGGTCTGCACGGAGCCGATCACCGTGCCGACGGCCATGGTGAGGACGGCCACCACCACGATGACCACCTGGAGCTGCCGCATCGTCTCCGGGCTGACGGCCTGCACGCCGATCGAGATGCGGTAGAGCACCTCGACCAGCGCCGCGACGGCCGCCGCCTTGGTGCACGCGGCCATGAACCCCGTGATGGGCGTGGGCGCGCCGGTGTAGACGTCGGGGGTCCAGGCGTGGAACGGCACCGCGCCCACCTTGAACAGCAGGCCGACCGTCACCAGCAGCACGCCGGCCACGAGCAGCCCGGTCATGCCCTCCAGGGGCAGGCCGCCCTGCTGCACCGCCTGGGCGATCTCCAGGAGCCGCACCGTGCCCGCGAAGCCGTAGATCAGGGCCACGCCGAAGATGAACAGGGCGGAGGCGAAGGCGCCCAGCAGGAAGTACTTGGCCGCGGCCTCCTGCGAGAGCAGCCGGCGCCGGCGGGCCGTGGCGCACAGCACGTACAGCGGGAGCGACAGCACCTCCAGCGCGATGAACATGACGATCAGGTCGTCGGTGGAGGCGAAGAGCATCATGCCGCCCGCCGCGAACAGCAGCAGCGGGTAGATCTCGGTCTGCTCCAGGCCGGACCGCCGGGCCAGGTCCTCGTACGAGGTACCGGGCACCGCCGCGGCCGTGGGCGCGAACGCGTCCTGGCCGGTGGCGGTGCGGTCGGCCACTACCAGCACGCCCAGGAACGCGAGCACCGCGATGATGCCCTGCGCGCCCAGCGCGAACGGCGTCAGCGTCACGCTGCCGCCGACCACCTGGACGGGCTGCGCCACGATCTGCGGCCACAGCACCGCCACGAACGCGAGGCTGCCGGCCAGGGCGGCCAGGGTGAGCACGATCTGGGTCACGCGGCGCGCCCTGGCCGGGACGAACGCCTCGAGGAGCACGCCGACCACGCCCGCGCCCAGCACCACGATCAGCGGTGCGAGGGCGAGCCAGTCGATCTCGGGTGCCACGAACTCGTTCACTTGTCGCTCCCCATCTGCGCGGCGTCCGCCGGCTCATCCACCGCTGTCAGGGCCGCCGACTGCTGGGCCGGCGCGTCCACGTAGGTCAGGGCGAGGCCCGGCACCAGGCCGAGCACCAGGAGTCCGGCCACCAGCGGGGCCGCGACGATGCGCTCGCGCGCCCGGAGGTCGGGCAGGGCCTCCAGGCCCTCGGCCGGCGCCCCGGTGAAGATCTTCTGGTAGGTCAGCAGCACGTAGACCGCGGCGAGCACCACGCCCGGGATCGCCGCGACGGTCCAGGCGGCCGAGCCGGCGGGGGCCCCGGAGAACGCCCCGATCAGCACCATGATCTCGCTGACGAACGTGGCCAGGCCGGGCAGCGACAGCGTCGCCAGGCCCGCCACGAGGAACGTGCCGGCGAGCACCGGCGTGACCGACCGCAGGCCGCGGTAGTCCGTGATGCGCTGCGACCGCTCCGGGTGCCGGGACACAAGGAACCCGGCCACCAGGAACAGCGCGCCGGTGGCGAGGCCGTGGTTGAGCATCATGAAGCTCGACCCGGCCGTGCCCAGCGGCGTGAAGGTGAAGATGCCCAGGATGATGAAGCCGAAGTGGCTCACCGAGGTCCAGCCGACCAGCCGCAGCAGGTCGGTCTGCATGATCGCCATGATCGCGCCGTACAGCACCGAGATCACGGCGAGCGCGATCACGAACGGCGCCGCCCAGCGGGACGCCTCCGGGAACAGCGGGAGGCAGAGCGTCAGCATCCCGAAGGTGCCGACCTTGTCCAGCACGCAGATCAGCAGGGTGGACGTGCCCGGGGTGGCGTTCCCCGCGACGTCGGGCAGCCAGCTGTGCACCGGGACCATCGGGGCCTTGATCGCGAAGGCGATGAAGAACCCGATGAACATGAGGCGCTCGGCCGTGGTGCCCAGGTCGACCCCGACCAGCTCGTCCACGAGGAACGCCTTGCTCGGGTCCACGCCCGCGCCGACCGCGAGGAAGTACAGGGCGATCACCGCGGCGAGCATGATCAGCCCGCCGCCCAGGCTGAACATCAGGAACTTCACGGCCGCCTGGCGCCGTCCGGCACCCTGCCCGAACCCGCCGATGAGGAAGTACGCGGGGATCAGCATGGCCTCGAACAGCACGTAGAACAGGAAGACGTCACGGGCGGCGAACACGGCCACCATGAACGCCTGGAGCAGCAGCACCAGGCCGACGAACCGGCGCAGACGCACCTCGTCGCGGCCCTGCTCGTTCCAGGCGGCCAGCAGCACCAGCGGCACCAGCACGACGGCCAGCGCCACCAGCAGCAGGCCGACGCCGTCGACGGCCACGGCGTACGAGGTGCCGATCTGCGGGATCCACGCGTGGGTCTCCGCGAGCTGGTGCTCGCCGGCGGCGCCCGTGTCGAAGGCGAGGAACGCGCCGACGAGCAGGGCCACCTCCACCAGCGAGAACGCGAGCGCCGCCGGCCGGGCGAAGCCCGTGCGGGCGTTCGCGGAGCCGGTGCGGGAGCGACCGAGCGCGCCCAGCCCCACCACGACCGCGCCGACGAGCGGCCAGGCGATGAGGGCGGTCAGCCAGGGAAACATCTCTCCTCCGATCACTGGGCACCACCGAGGCCCACGACGAGCCAGGCGACGACGGCGATCACGAGGACGCCGCCCGCCATGCCGGCCGCGTACGAGCGGACGTACCCGGTCTGCGCCTTGCGGAACACCCCGCCGAACCACGACACCGCCTGCGGCAGCACGCCCCAGCCCCGGTCGACGACGTCGCGGTCGCCCACCTGGACCACGCGGGCCAGCCCGTAGGCGGGCCGCAGGACGAGCGTCTCGTTCGCCGCGTCCTGGTACAGGTCCTTGCGGGCGGCCCGCGTCAGCCCGGAGCCGCGCGGCGCCTCCTCGGGGACGATCTGGACCGCGTACATCCGGAACGCGAGCAGCGCCCCGAGCACCACGACCACGAGGGTGGCGGTGATGATCAGCCAGACCGGCAGCACGGGCTCGTGGTGCTCGGCGTGCCCGACGACGGGCTCCAGCCAGGTGGTGAACGTGCCGCCGATGCCGAGCACGAGGCCCAGCGCGGCGGAGCCGACGCCGAGGAACACCAGGGGCCACCACATCAGCGGGGAGCCCTCGTGCGGGTGCTGGCCCTCGGTCCAGCGCGGACGGCGTCCGCCGAAGGTCATGAAGAACAGGCGCGTCATGTAGAAGGCGGTGATCGCCGCGCCGAGCACCGCGACCGTGCCGAACACCCAGGCCCGCCACGGCTGGCCCTCGACCGGGATGAAGGCGGCCTCGATGATGCCGTCCTTGCTCCAGAAGCCGGAGAACGGCGGGATCCCGAGGATCGCCAGCCAGCCCAGGCCCATCGTGATCCAGGTGATGGGCAGGAACCGCGACAGCCCGCCGAAGCGCCGCATGTCGGTCTGGTCGCCCATCGCGTGCATCACCGAGCCGGCGCCGAGGAACAGTCCCGCCTTGAAGAAGCCGTGCGTGAGCAGGTGGAAGATCGCGAACGCGTACCCGGCCGGGCCGAGGCCCGCGGCGAGCATCATGTAGCCGATCTGCGACATCGTGGAGGCGGCCAGGGCCTTCTTGATGTCGTCCTTGGCGCAGCCGACGATCGCCCCGAACAGCAGGGTCACCGCGCCGACCAGCACGACGACGAGCTGCGCCGTCGGGGCCGCCTCCAGGATCGCGCCGGAGCGCACCATGAGGTAGACGCCGGCGGTGACCATCGTGGCGGCGTGGATGAGCGCGGAGACCGGCGTCGGGCCGGCCATGGCGTCGCCCAGCCAGGCCTGGAGCGGGAACTGTGCCGACTTGCCGCACGCGGCCAGGAGCAGGCAGAGCCCGATCGCGGTGGCCGTGGCCTGCGACATCGAGCCGACGGAGTCGTCGGACAGCACGGTGCCGAAGTCCAGGGCGCCCGCGTGGGCGAACAGCAGCGCCATCGCCGCGATGAGCCCCATGTCGCCGATGCGGTTCATGACGAACGCCTTCTTGGCCGCCACCGCGTTCTCGCGGGCCGACGGCCGCCCCGTGTCCCAGAACCCGATGAGCAGGTAGGACGCGAGACCCACGCCCTCCCAGCCCACGAAGAGCAGGAGGTAGGAGTCGGCCAGGACGAGCGTGAGCATCGCCGCGACGAACAGGTTCAGGTACGCGAAGAACCGGCGCCGGTCCGGGTCGTGGTCCATGTAGGCCACGGAGTACACGTGGATGAGCGTGCCCACGAAGGTCACGAGCATCACGAAGGTCAGGGACAGAGGGTCGAGCCGGAGGCCGAGGTCCACGTCCAGCCCGCCCGCGGACAGCCATGTCCACAGGTGGTGGTCCACGGAGCGGTCCTCGGCGGGGGTGCCGATCATGCGGAACAACAGGATGATGGCGAGGACCCCGGAGGCGGCCGAGGCCACCACCCCGAGCCAGTGGCCCCAGCGGTCGATGGACCTGCTGCCCAGCACCACGGGCCACAGCAGCAGGATCGCCGCGCCGATCAGCGGGAAGCCGATCAGCCAGGGGGCAAGCCCGATCACGTCGTTCACTCTCTACCCCCGGAGCAGGTTGACGTCGTCGACCGAGGCCGAGCGGCGGGTGCGGAAGATCGTCACGATGATGGCGAGGCCGACGACGACCTCGGCGGCGGCGACGACCATGACGAAGAAGGCGAGCACCTGACCGGTCAGGTCACCGTGCATCCTCGCGAAGGTGACGAAGGCGAGGTTGGTCGCGTTGAGCATGAGCTCGACGCCCATGAACACGACGATCGCGTTGCGGCGCAGCAGCACGGTCGTGGCACCCACGGCGAAGAGCACGGCGGCCAGGACCACGTAGTTGGTGATGTCCATCAGGCCTCTCCCTCGGTCCGGGCCTCGGTGGTGCGGGCCTCGGCGGCGCCGGCGTCACGCGTGCGGACGTCGACGAGCTCGGTGCCCGGCGCGTGCGGCGCCGCCTTCTCCTGGCCCCGGATGCGCAGCACGCGCGAGACCGACTGCGGCACCTGCTCGCCGTCGGGCCCGAGCGCGGGCGTGTCCATGGCGTTGGAGGTGGCGTAGACGCCCGGCGACGGCAGCGGCGTGAGCACGACGCCCTCGGGCAGCGCCCGGATGCGTGCGTCCGCGACCGCCCGCTGGTCCTGCTTGGGGGTGAGCCGACGGCGGTGCGTGAGCACGAGCGCGCCGACGGCCGCCGTGACCAGCAGGACGCCCACGGCCTCCATGGCCAGCACGTAGTCGCCGAACAGCACACGGGCCAGGGCCTGCGGGTTGGCGACGCCGCCCGGGTCTCCCCCGGCCAGCCCGACCGGGGGCGGGAACGCGGCACGCGACACGACGCCGCCCAGGATCACCGCGAGGCCGATCCCGATGAGCAGGCCCAGCCAGCGCTGCCCGCGGATGGTCTCCGTGAGCGAGTCGGACGCGTCCACGCCGACGAGCATCAGCACGAACAGGAACAGCATCATCACGGCGCCCGTGTACACGACCACCTGCACGACGCCGAGGAACGGCGCCTCCTGCGCGATGTACAGGATCGCCATGCTGACCATGACGAACACGAGGCACATCGCCGCGTGCACGGCCCGCTTGACGAACAGCAGGCCCAGCGCGGCGAGCACCATGAGCGGCGCGACCACCCAGAACAGGACGGTCTCGCCGGTCGAGATCACCAGGCCGTCGGGGGTCATGCCGTCACCCCCGGACGGGCCGGGCCGGCCGCGTCGCTCGCCAGGACCCGCACCGAGCCGACCGCGGCAGCGCCGGCGGACCGCTCGGCGGCACCCGGGCCCTCCTCGGGCCGCAGCTCGTGCTGCCGCTGGGTGGGCGCCGGCGCCTTCCCCGACGCCACGGCGTCCGCGGCGTCCAGCGTCTCGTCGTCCGGCCGGTGCTCGCGCACCCAGGCGACCTGCGCCGCCGTCGGGCCCAGCACGTCACCGCTGTAGTAGTCGGTGTCCGTGGTGCCCTCGACCATGGGGTGGGGCGCCGCGAGCATGCCCTCGGCCAGCGGGGCCAGCAGGTCCTGCTTCTCGTAGATCATGCCCGCGCGGGTCTTGCCGGCCAGCTCGAAGTCGTTGGTCATGGTCAGCGCCCGCGTGGGGCAGGCCTCGATGCACAGCCCGCAGAAGATGCAGCGCAGGTAGTTGATCTGGTAGACGCCGCCGTAGCGCTCGCCGGGACTCATGTGCGCGCCCTGGGAGTCGTCCGCGTTGACCTGGAGGCCGGCATTCTCCGGCAGGGCGGCGTTGGACGCACCCTCCACGTAGATCGCGTCCGCCGGGCACGCCCACGCGCACAGCTCGCAGCCGATGCACTTCTCCAGACCGTCGGCGTACCGGTTGAGCTGGTGGCGGCCGTGGAAGCGGCGCTGGGTCGGCACCTTCTCGCGCGGGTACTGCTCCGTGACCGTGGGCCTGAACATCGACGACAGCGTCACGCCGAAGCCCGCGACGGGAGCGAACAGCTCCCCGATGGGTCCCGGCTGCGGCCGCAGGGGCTGGTACTCGTCCGTGTCTCGCTTACTCACCGTGGACCTCCTTTCCGAACCGCTTGGACGGGGGCAGCTTCTCGCCGGGCAGCGGCGGCACCGGGAACCCGCCGGCGAACGCGTCGACGGGCTCCTTGTCCCGGCCGCCCGGCGGCGCCTCCTTCTTCTCCGGCCAGAACCACATGACCGCGATGAAGACGACGGCGGCCCCGATGATCACGGGGATGAACTGCTGGAAGGACATGCCCTGCACGCGCTGCAGCCACTGCACGACGGCGAGCACGACGACCCAGGTCAGCGCGACCGGGATGAGCACCTTCCAGCCGAAGACCATGAACTGGTCGTAGCGCAGGCGCAGCAGCGTGCCGCGCACCCACACGAAGAAGAACATGACGGCCCAGAGCTTCACGAGGAACCAGATGATGGGCAGCCAGCCCTCGTTCAGCGCGCCGCCCAGGAACCCGTCGGGCACCGGTGCCCGCCAGCCACCCAGGAAGAGCGTGACGCAGACCGCCGAGACGTTGAGCATGTTGATGTACTCCGCCAGGAAGAACCAGGCGAACTTCATCGACGAGTACTCGGTCATGTAGCCGGAGACGAGCTCGCCCTCGGCCTCCGGCAGGTCGAACGGCAGGCGGTTGGTCTCGCCGATCATCGAGATCACGTAGATCACGAAGGCCGGCGCGAGCGGGATGAACCACCAGATCTGCGTCTGGCTGGACACGATCTGCGACGTCGACATCGACCCCGACATGATGAACACGCTCACCAGCGACAGGCCCATCGCGAGCTCGTAGCTGATCACCTGTGCCGTGGACCGGACCGAGCCGAGCAGCGGGTAGGTCGAGCCGGAGGCCCAGCCGCCGAGCACGATGCCGTAGACGCCGAGCGCCGCGGCGGCCAGCACGTACAGCACCGCCACCGGGAAGTCGGTGAGCTGGGCCGGCGTGGTCCAGTCGGTCCACGGGAACGGCAGGCTCGGCCCGAACGGGATCACGGCGAACACGAGCAGCGAGCAGAACACCGAGATCATCGGCGCCAGCAGGTACACGAACCGGTCGGCCCGCGTGACCGTCATGTCCTCCTTGAGCAGGAGCTTCATGGCGTCCGCGAGCGACTGGAGCAGGCCGGCCGGCCCGTGCCAGTTGGGGCCGGGGCGCACCTGCATGCGCGCCACGACCTTGCGCTCGAACCAGATCGCGAAGAGCACGCTGGTCAGCAGGAAGACCACGATCAGCACGGCCTTGACGACCGAGGCCCAGATGGTCTCCTGCGAGAAGTCGGCGGCGACGCCGGGCGCGGCCTCGGCCAGCAGCACCGGGTTCATCGGGCATCTCCTTCCGAGCCGTGGAACGTGCGGGCCGCCGTGGTGACCCGGACGTCCGCCACGTGGGGGCTGACGCTGACGAGGTCGCCCGCGGACGCGCCGAGGGTCTCGTGCACGCGGCAGCCGGCGGAGGCCAGCGGCAGCCAGACCACGCCGTCGACCATCCGGTCGGTCACCGCCGCGGGCACCCGGACGGAGCCGCGCGCCGTGCTGACGATGATCGCCGCGCCGTCGGACACCCCGAAGCCGCTCGCCGTGGCGGCGGACATCCGGGCGACGGGCCGCTTGGCCGTG
The DNA here is from genome assembly GCF_042728455.1 of Promicromonospora sp. NPDC060204. Classification (NCBI taxonomy): domain Bacteria; kingdom Bacillati; phylum Actinomycetota; class Actinomycetes; order Micrococcales; family Promicromonosporaceae; genus Promicromonospora; species Promicromonospora sp. NPDC060204. Next base: position 30,256 of record NZ_JBHWZO010000021.1, on the reverse strand, counting down.
CCGGCGAGGAACTGCTCGCCGTCCTGGCCGCTGCCCGCGTCGAGCTGGAGCCGCCAGGTGGCGAGCACCGCCTGACCCGGTCCGACGGTGGGCGGGGCGGCCAGGACGTCGCTCTCCAGCGTCACCGGCTCGCCCTCCCACGCGCCCTGGGTCAGGGCGATCGCGAGGTGGGCCTCGGCGGGCGAGCCCGCCTGCAGGTCCACGCCGAGGTGCTGGGCCAGCACGTGCAGCACGCGGTGGTCGGGCAGGGCGCTCGACTCGAGCGTGGCGCCGAAGGACCGCACCCGGCCCTCCCAGTTCCAGTACGAGCCGGCGCGCTCGATCGGGGGCGCGACCGGGAGCACGACGTCGGCCCGCTCGGTCACCTCCGAGGCCCGCACCTCCAGGCTCACGACGAAGCCGCCGCGGGCCTGCGTCGCGTCGAGCGCGGCGCGGGCGGCGGCCGGGTCGGGCAGGTCGGCGAGCTCTACGCCGCCGAGCACGGCCCCGCCCAGCGCGCCCGAGGCGAGCGCCGCGAGGATGCCCGCGGTGTCGCGCCCCGGGGTGGCCGGGAGCTCGGCGCCCCAGGCCTGGGCGACCTGGGCGCGCGCCGCGGCGTCGGCGACCGGGCGACCGCCCGGCAGCAGGTCCGGCAGCAGGCCGGCCTCGACGCCGCCGCGCTCACCGGCACGACGCGGGATCCACGCGAGCCGCGCGCCCGTCGCCTCGGCGAGCCCGAGGGCCGCGGTGTAGGCGCCCGGCGAGCCCGCGAGGCGCTCGCCCACGAGGATCACTGCGCCCGGCTGGGCCAGGGCGCTCGTGTCGATGTCGGACGTCGGTGCGTCCGCCGGGAGCAGGCCGCCGGCCAGGCTGGTGGTCAGGCTGGTCAGCCACTCGGCCTCGGTGCCGGGGGCCGCCGGGAGCAGCGTGCCGTCCAGGCGGGTCAGGCCGCGGGTGGCGTAGGGCGCGATCGAGAAGACCTTGGTACCGGCCTTGCCCTGGGCGCCCTTGCGCAGCCGCAGGAACGTGACGCCCGCCTCCTCCTCGGCCTCCAGGCCGACGAGCAGCACCGCGGGCGCCTGCTCCAGGTCGCCGAACGTGACGCCGATGCCGGAGCCCGCGACGACGCGGGCCAGGAACGCGGCCTCCTCGGCGGAGTGCACGCGCACCCGCTGGTCCACGTCGTTGGTGCCGAGCACCGTCCGGGCGAACCGGGACCACGCGAACGCGTCCTCGACGGTGAGCCGGCCGCCGGGCAGCACGCCCACGCCGCCGTTCTCGCGCGCCGCGGCCAGGCCGGCCGCCGCGATCTCCAGGGCCTCGACCCAGGACGCGGGGCGCAGCTCGCCGTTCTCGCGCACCAGCGGGGTGGTGACGCGGTCCGGAGCGGACTGCCACGTGAACGCGAAGCGGTCCTTGTCGGTGATCCACTCCTCGTTGACCACCGGGTCCTCGCCCGACAACCGGCGCAGCACCTGGCCGCGGCGGTGGTCGATGCGGATCGCGGAGCCGCACGCGTCGTGCTCCGCGATGCTCGGCGTGCTGACCAGGTCGAACGGCCGCGACCGGAACCGGTAGCCCGCGCCGGTCAGCGCGCCCACCGGGCAGATCTGCACCGTGTTGCCCGAGTAGTAGGAGGAGAAGGGCCGCCCGGACGTGTCCGTGGTGGCCTCCCCGATCGGGCGGTCCACGGGACCGGTGCTCGACTCCGCCCCGGCGAACCCGAGCACGTCCTCGTCGTAGCGGCCGATCTGCTGGTGCGCGCCGCGGTCCTGCAGCGCGATGAACGCGTCGCCCGCGATCTCCTCGCTGAACCGGGTGCAGCGCTGGCACAGCACGCAGCGCTCGCGGTCCAGCAGGATCTGCGTGGACAGCGCGATCGGCTTGGGGAACGTGCGCTTGACGTCGGTGAACCGCGTCTCGGGCCGCCCGTTGCTCATCGCCTGGTTCTGCAGGGGGCACTCGCCGCCCTTGTCGCAGACCGGGCAGTCCAGCGGGTGGTTCATGAGCAGCAGCTCCATGACCCCCTGCTGCGCCTTGTCGGCGACGGCGGACGTGTGCTGCGTCTTGACGACCATGCCCGGCGCGACCGTCATGGTGCACGACGCCTGCGGCTTCGGCATGGGCCGCACGTTGCCCTCGCGGTCCGGCATGGCCACCTCGACGAGGCACTGCCGGCACGCGCCGGCGGGCGCCAGGAGCGGGTGGTCGCAGAACCGCGGGATCTGGATGCCGGCCTGCTCGGCGGCCCGGATGATCAGCGTGCCCTTCGGGACGCTCACCTCCGTCCCGTCGATGGTGAAGGTGACGAGCTCGACCGGGGCCGCCTCGGTCTGGGGGTTGTTCGTGGTGACGGTCATCGGTGACCTCCCGCGCCGGCGCCCGTGAGGGCACCCGGTGTCCGTGTCTTGGGGGTGTACGGGAACAGCGCCGACGCACTCGGGTCGAACGGGCAGCCGTGGCCGTCGATGTGCGCCTGGTACTCGGCGCGGAAGTACTGGATGCTCGACGTGACGGGCGAGACCGCGCCGTCGCCCAGCGCGCAGAACGCCTTGCCGAGGATGTTGTCGCACAGGTCGACCAGCAGCTCCAGGTCGCCGTCCTGCCCCTCGCCGGCCTCGATGCGGCGCAGCACCTGCTTGAGCCAGTAGGTGCCCTCGCGGCACGGCGTGCACTTGCCGCACGACTCGTGCGCGTAGAAGTCGATCCAGCGGGACACGGCCCGGACCACGCACACCGTCTCGTCGAAGATCTGCAGCGCGCGCGTGCCGAGCATCGACCCCGCGGCGCCCACCGACTCGTAGTCGAGCGGGGTGTCGAGGTGCTCCTGCGTGAAGATCGGCGTGGACGACCCACCGGGGGTCCAGAACTTCAGCTCGTGCCCGGCCCGGATGCCGCCGGAGAGGTCGAGCAGCTCGCGCAGCGTGATGCCGAGCGGGGCCTCGTACTGGCCGGGCCGGGTGACGTGCCCCGACAGCGAGAACAGCCCGTGGCCCTGCGACTTCTCGGTGCCCATCGAGGAGAACCAGTCGGCGCCCCGGGCGATGATCGCGGGGACCGACGCGATGGACTCCACGTTGTTGACCACGGTGGGCCGGGCGTACAGGCCGGCCACGGCGGGGAACGGCGGCTTGAGCCGCGGCTGGCCGCGCAGGCCCTCCAGCGAGTCGAGCAGCGCCGTCTCCTCGCCGCAGATGTAGGCGCCGGCGCCGGCGTGCACCGTGACGTCGAGGTCGAAGCCCGTGCCCTGGATGTTCTTGCCCAGGTAGCCCGCCTTGTACGCCTCCTCGACCGCGTTCAGCAGCCGCCGGTAGACGTGCAGCACCTCGCCGCGCACGTAGATGAACGCGTGGTCGCAGCCGATCGCGTAGCTCGTGATCGCCACGCCCTCGATGAGGTGCTGCGGGCTGGCGAGCATCAGCGGGATGTCCTTGCAGGTGCCCGGCTCCGACTCGTCGGCGTTGACCACCAGGTACCGCGGGCCGCCGTCGGGCGGGGGCAGGAAGCCCCACTTCATGCCCGTGGGGAAGCCCGCGCCGCCGCGGCCGCGCAGGCCGGAGTCCTTGACCGCCTGGACCAGCGCGCCCGGCTCCATCGTCAGGGCCTTCTTGAGCCCGGCGTAGCCGCCGTTGCGCTCGTACGTGGCCAGCCGCCAGGAGCGGTCCTTGTCCCACGTGTCGGTGAGTACCGGTGTGAGGTTCACTTCGCGTCCTCCCCGGGCTTCTTGTCCTTGCCGACCTCGGTGTCGGACGACGTGGCGGGCTTGCGCTCGGCCGACGAGCCGGGCGTGCCGACCGGCGGGCTCGTCTGCCCGGCGGCAGCGGCCGCACCGTCCGGCCCGCCGTCGGCGGCGGGCGCGTCGGGCGCCGTCCAGCCGCGCTCGCGGGCGATCGCGAGCCCGGCCAGGGTCGGCTCGCCCGCGCCCACGCCCTCGTCGGCGCGGCCGTCGGGGAACCCGGCCAGGATGCGGCTCATCTGCTTGAACGAGCAGACGGAGGCGGCGCCCCGGGTGGGGACGACGTCGTCGCCGAGGCGCAGCTGGTCCGCGAGCGCCGTGGCCGTCTCGGGCGTCTGGTTGTCGAAGAACTCCCAGTTGACCATCACGACGGGTGCGTAGTCGCAGGCGGCGTTGCACTCGATGCGCTCGAGGGTGATGGCGCCGTCGTCGGTGGTCTCGTCGTGGCCCACGCCGAGGTGGTCGCTGAGCTCGTCGAAGATGGCGTCGCCGCCCATGACCGCGCACAGGGTGTTGGTGCACACGCCCACGGTGTACTTCCCGTTGGGGTGGCGCTTGTACTGGGTGTAGAAGGTGGCGACGGCGGAGACCTCGGCGGCCGTGATGCCGAGGATCTCTGCGCAGAACAGGATGCCGTCGCGGCTCACGTACCCGTCGACCGACTGCACGAGGTGCAGCATCGGCAGCAGGCCGGACCGGGGGTCCGGGTAGCGGGCCATGATCGCCGTGGCGTCGGCGGTCAGGGCTGCGACGGTCTCGGCGTCGTAGCCGGTCTTCGTGGCCGCCTGCGGGTCTGCGGTCATCGGTCCACACCTCCCAGCACGGGGTCCAGGGACGCGACGGCGACGACGACGTCGGCCACCTGGCCGCCCTCGCACATCACCGACGTGGCCTGGAGGTTGTTGAACGAGGGGTCGCGGAAGTGCGCGCGGTAGGGGCGGGTGCCGCCGTCGGAGACGACGTGCACGCCGAGCTCTCCGCGCGGGTGCTCCACGGTCTGCCAGGCCTGGCCGACGGGGACGCGGAAGCCCTCGGTGACCAGCTTGAAGTGGTGGATCAGGGCCTCCATGGAGGTGCCCATGATCTTCTTGATGTGCTCCAGCGAGTTGCCCTGGCCGTCGCCGCCGACGGCGAGCTGGGCGGGCCACGCGATCTTCTTGTCGGCGACCATGACGGGCTCGCCCTCGGTGCGGTCGAGCCGCTCCAGGGCCTGCTCGACGATCTTCAGCGACTGGTAGCACTCCTCGACGCGGAGCACGACGCGGTCGTAGCAGTCGGCGCCCTTCGAGGTGGGGACGTCGAAGTCGTAGGTCTCGTAGCCGCAGTACGGGTTGTCCTTGCGGACGTCGTACGGCAGGCCCGTGGAGCGCAGCACCGGTCCGGTGACCGCGAGCGCCATGCAGCCGGAGAGGTTCAGCACGCCGACGTTCGTCAGCCGCGCCTTGAAGATGGGGTTGGCGAGCATGAGGTCGCCGAGCTGCTTGAGGTAGCCGCGCACGTTCTTCAGGGCCGCGCGCGCCTGGGCGGTGAAGCCCTCGGGCACGTCGACCGCCACGCCGCCGGGCCGGATGTACGCGTGGTTCATGCGCAGGCCGGTGACGGCCTCGAAGAGCCGCAGGATCTCCTCGCGGGCGGTGAACCCGATGGTCATCACCGTGGTGGCGCCCATCTCGTTGCCGCCGGTGCCGAGGCAGACCAGGTGGGAGGCGATGCGGTTGAGCTCCATCATCAGCACGCGGATCACGGAGGCGCGCTCGGGCACGTCGTCGGTGATGCCGAGCAGCTTCTCGACGGCGAGGCAGTACGCGGCCTCCTGGAACAGGGGCGCCACGTAGTCCATGCGGGTGCAGAACGTGGTGCCCTGCGTCCAGGTGCGGAACTCCATGTTCTTCTCGATGCCCGTGTGCAGGTAGCCGATACCGGCCCGGGCCTCGGTGACGGTCTCGCCGTCAATCTCCAGCATGAGGCGCAGCACGCCGTGCGTGGACGGGTGCTGGGGACCCATGTTGACGACGATGCGCTCCTCGCCGATCGCCTCGCGCGCGATGTCGTCCCAGTCGCCGTCGCCGTACGCCTCGAAGGCGCGCACGGTGGACGACATGTCCTCGTTCCCGGCGGGGCGCGTCGCGTGCGGGGCGGGCGGCGGCCTGTGGTCAGTGGGAGCGCTCATGAGTAGCTCCTCCTCGTGTCCGGCGGGGGCACCGTGGCGCCCTTGTACTCGACGGGGATGCCGCCGAGCGGGTAGTCCTTGCGCTGCGGGTGGCCCACCCAGTCGTCCGGCATCTCGATGCGGGTCAGGGCGGGGTGGCCGTCGAAGACGATCCCGAAGAAGTCGTAGGTCTCGCGCTCGTGCCAGTCGTTGGACGGGTACACCGACGTGGTCGACCGGATGTGCGGGTCGTCGTCGGGCGCGGCGACCTCCAGCCGCAGCCGGCGGGAGTGCGTCACGGAGGCCAGGTGGTAGACGGCGTGCAGCTCGCGGCCGGTGTCGTGCGGGTAGTGGACGCCGCTCACGCCGAGCGACAGCTCGAACCGCAGGTCCTGGTCGTCGCGCAGCGCCTGGCAGACGGCGGCGACGTGCTCGCGGGCGACGTGGATCGTCAGCTCCGCCCGCTGGGAGTCCGCGCTCGCGGCGCCGTGCAGGTCCACGACGACCTTCTCGACCGCCTGGTCGAAGGTGGGCCCGCCGGTCCGCGCGGCGTCCTCCAGCACCTCGGCCAGGACGTCGACCACCTGGTCGAACCAGCTCCCGTACGGGCGGGGGGACGCCGCGGGCATCGCGATCGGCGTGACCAGGCCGCCGTAGCCGGACGTGTCGCCCGAGCCCTGGGCGCCGAACATGCCCTTCTTGACCTCGACCACCTCGAAGGTGGCCGCCCCCTCCGGGGGCGTCAGGGCCGAGCCCTGGTCGCCGCCCGGCGTGACGTCGCTCATCGCAGCAGGCCCTTCATCTCGAAGGTCGGGGTGGCCTCCATCGCGGCCGCCTCGGCGGCGCGCGCGGCCTCGACCCGGTTCACGCCGAGCGGCGCGTTCTGGATGTGGTCGTGCAGCCCGAGGATCGCGTTGATCAGCATCTCCGGGCGCGGCGGGCAGCCGGGCAGGTAGATGTCGACCGGGACCACGTGGTCCACGCCCTGCACGATCGCGTAGTTGTTGAACATCCCGCCCGACGACGCGCACACGCCCATGGAGAGCACCCACTTGGGCTCGCTCATCTGGTCGTACACCTGGCGCACCACCGGGGCCATCTTCTGGCTCACCCGGCCGGCCACGATCATCAGGTCCGCCTGGCGCGGCGAGGCGCGGAACACCTCCATGCCGAACCGCGACAGGTCGAACCGCGACGCGCCCGCCGCCATCATCTCGATGGCGCAGCAGGCCAGGCCGAACGTCACCGGCCACACCGAGGCCTTGCGCAGGTACCCCGCGAGGTCCTCGATCGTCGTCAGCAGGAACCCTGACGGCGCTTCCTCGACACCCATGTCCCCTCCTTGCTGCCGGGCCCCAGCCCGGCGTCGCTGCCCGGCGCCGTCAGGCGCCGCGCGTCCAGTCGCTCTCTCAGACCCAGTCGAAGCCGCCGCGGCGCCACTCGTAGACGAACGGGACGGTGATCAGCGCCAGGAAGCCCAGCATCGCCACCAGCCCGAACGTCGCGAGCGTCGTGAAGTCCACGGCCCACGGGTAGAGGAAGACGACCTCGATGTCGAAGACGATGAATGTCATCGCCACCAGGTAGTACTTGATCGGCAGCCGCCCGCCCCCGACCGCGTGCGGCGTCGGCTCGATGCCGCACTCGTACGAGTCGAGCTTGGCGCGGTTGTACCGCTTGGGGCCGATGATCGCGCTCGCGGCGACCCCGCCGAGCGCCAGGACCGCCCCGATCGCCATGAGGATCAGGATGGGTACGTAAGGATTCATGCTGTGCCCTTCGTGGACGACGTGCCCTTCATGGACGTGATGCTCATGAGCTCGGGACCACCCTGGTCAGGCCGGCGATGACGCGGTCGACCCAGTCGCCGCCGTGCGGCTCGTAGCAGTCGGACAGGAGCTTGAGCGTGAACTGCATGACGACCTTGCGCGGCAGGCCGTACCGGACGCAGACCCGCATGATCTCGGGGTGCTCGATGAGCCGCACGAACCAGCGGCCCAGCGTGTAGTAGCCGCCCAGGTCGGCCCGCATGCGCTCCGCGTAGGTGGCGAGCGTGGCCTCGCGGGCCTCGTCGGTGGCGCGGTGCCGGGCCTGGCTGATCGCCTCGGCCGCCACGCGCCCGGCCTGCAGGCCGTAGGCGATGCCCTCGCCGTTGAACGGGCTCACCATGCCGGCGGAGTCGCCGGCCAGGAGCACGCCGTCCGCGTACAGGGGTCCGCGGTTGTAGCCCATGGGCAGGGCCGCGCCGCGGATGGGCCCGCGCTCCGGCTCGTGCACCAGGTCCCAGCCCTCGGGCGCGCTCTTCTCGAGCCACGTCTCCATGAGCCGCCGGTAGTCGATGCCGGCCGCCGACTGCCGGGCCGGGGTGGAGGACACGCTGCCGAGGCCGACGTTCACCGTGCCGTCGCCGAGCGGGAAGATCCAGCCGTAGCCGGGCAGCAGGGCGCTCCTGCCCGGCTCGCCGTCCCACAGCTCGAGGTGCGACTCCATGAACGGGTCGTCGTGGCGCGGCGTGCGGTAGTAGGCGCGCACGGCGGTGCCCATGGGGCGGTCGTCGCGGCGCTCCCGGCCGAGGCCGAGCGCGAAGCGCGAGCTGACGCCGTCGGCCGCGACCACCACGGGGGCGCGGAGCTCCTTGACGGGGCCCTCGGCGCGGCCGCGGGCGTCGAGCGGCTGGGCGGTGACGCCGACCACGCGGCCGTCGTCGTCGCGCACGGCGCCGGTGACCTTGGTGCGCTCCAGGAGCTTGGCGCCGCTCGCCTGGGCGTGCTGGGCCAGCGTCTGGTCCAGCGTCATCCGGGCGCGGGCCATGCCGTAGCCCGGGTAGGTCGTGAGGTCCGGCCAGTCCAGCTCGTAGGAGCGACCGCCGCCGTGCACGCGCAGGCCGCGGTTGCGGATCCAGCCGTCCTCCTCGCGGGTGGGCACCCCCATGCGGACGAGCTCGGCCACGGCGCGCGGCGTCAGGCCGTCGCCGCAGATCTTGTCGCGGGGAAACTCGCCCTTTTCCAGCAGCAGCACGTCGAGCCCCGCGGCCGCGCACCAGTGCGCGGTGGACGAGCCGGCCGGACCGGCGCCCACCACGATGACATCCGCGTCGTCGCGTATCGCTCTTCGCACGTTCACCCCCGTTGGGAACCCGCTGCCTGGTCGTTGCTGACCTGCTGTGCGGGGTTCGTCAAGGGCTTCATGACAAGCCCTTGTGAACCCTGTCACAACACCGACACCCTAGCCACACTTAGGGGGGATTGTGTAGGAAGGTTCCCCTTACTTGGGGAGGTCGGGAGCGGTCCTCCGGCTCAGGCCGGGCGCACCGCCCGGTGCAGGGCCACGACGCCGCCCGTCACGTTGCGGTAGGCGGCGTGCTCCCAGCCGGCCTCGAGCATGAGCTTGGCCAGGTCCACCTGGGTGTGCCAGCCGCGGATCGACTCGGCCAGGTAGTCGTAGGAGCCCTTGTCGCGGGTCACGGCGCCGGCCACGACGGGCAGCGCACGCATCAGGTACTCCTGGTAGACCGTGCGGAACGGGCCCCACGTCGGCGTCGAGAACTCGCAGATCACGATGCGCCCGCCCGGCCGGACGACGCGGTGCATCTCGCGCAGGGCCGCGAGCGTGTCCACCACGTTGCGCAGGCCGAAGCTGATCGTCACGGCGTCGAACGACTCGTCGGCGAAGGGCAGCCTGGTCGCGTCACCCGCGACGAACGGCAGGTCCGGGCGGCGCTGCTTGCCCACCTGCAGCATGCCGATCGAGAAGTCGGACGGGACCACGAAGGCGCCGTCGGCAGCGAAGGGCTCGCTGCTGGTCCCGGTGCCCGCGGCGAGGTCCAGCACGCGCTCGCCCGGCATCGCGGCGACGGCCTCGACCGTGAGGCGGCGCCAGCGCCGGTCCTGGCCCAGGGAGATGAGGTCGTTCGTGAGGTCGTAGCGGGCGGCGATCCCGTCGAACATGGACGCGACCTCGGCCGGCTTCTTCTCCAGACTCGCACGTGACATGGCGCCATCGTGTCACGCCGGGGCGGCGCCTGTGACCTCCGCTACGCCAGGTCTCCGGCTCCCCCGCCCGCGCTTATCCTGAAAGCGATGATCGCTTCACCTTCCGGCGGCACTCCCGGCACACCCACCGGCTCCCCCTCCGGCACCAGCGTGTACGACGGCTGGGCGGTCGAGACACCGCCCGTGTCCGACGAGGCGCCGCCGGGCGCCCCGCACGGCCCGCAGCTCGTGGTCCGCACCGTGGCGACCGACGACCTGCCGGACACCCCGACCGCGCTCGTCGACCGGCTCCCCGACACCAACGCCCTGGCCTGGGTACGGCACGGCGACGGCCTCGTGGGGTGGGGCGAGGCGCTGCGGTTCGAGACGTTCGGCCCGGGCCGGTTCGCCGACGCCGACGAGGCCTGGCGCCAGGTGCTCGACAACGCCGTGGTGCACGACGACGTCAACCTGCCTGGCAGCGGGCTGGTCGCGTTCGGCAGCTTCGCCTTCGACGACGTCTCCCCCGGCGACGAGTCCGAGGACCCCGCGCGGGCCAGCGGCGTGCTGATCGTGCCGCGCGTCGTCGTCGGCCGCCGGGGCGAGAAGTCCTGGATGACCACGATCTCCCTGGTGGGCGACCGCTCCGCCCCCGTGGGCGAGGACCTGCTGTCGGCCTACCCGCAGCAGCCCGTGACGGAGCCGGGCCGGGTGGTCCTGGCCGACGGCGCCGTGGGCGCGGCCGACTGGCCCGCCGTGGTCGCCGAGGGGATCGCCCGGATCCAGACCGGCGAGCTGGAGAAGGTGGTGCTCGCGCGCGACGTCGTGGCGACCGCCGAGCGCCCGCTCGACACCCGGCACCTGCTGGGCCGCCTCGCGTCCGCCTACGACGCCTGCTGGGCCTTCAGCGTGGACGGCATGGTGGGCGCGACGCCGGAGCTGCTGGTGCGCAGCGAGAAGGGCCTGGTGGCCTCGCGAGTGCTGGCGGGCACGATCCGCCGCGAGCACGGCGTGGCGGACGCCGACGACGCCGACCTGCTGCGCGCCGCCCAGCTCGCCCGGTCCTCGAAGGACCTCGAGGAGCACGAGTTCGCGGTGCGCTCCGTGGCCGCCGCCCTGGAGCCCTTCTGCTCCTCGATGAACGTGCCCGAGGCCCCGTTCGTGCTGCACCTGCCGAACGTCATGCACCTCGCGACGGACGTGACCGGCGTGCTGACGGACCAGCACGCGGGATCGGGCGTCGGATCGGGCGCCGGATCGGGCGCCCGTTCGGGCCGGCCGGCGCCGTCGTCCCTCTCGCTGGCCGCCGCACTGCACCCGAGCGCCGCCGTCTGCGGCACGCCGACGACCGCCGCGCGCAGCCTCATCCGCGAGATCGAGGGCCTGGACCGCGCCCGGTACGCGGGCCCGGTGGGCTGGGTCGGGGCCGGTGGCGACGGCGAGTGGGGCATCGCGCTGCGGTCGGCGGAGATCTCCGCGACCGACCCGCGGCACATCCGCCTGTTCGCGGGCTGCGGCATCGTCGCGGCGTCGGACCCGCAGGCGGAGCTGGCGGAGTCCGAGGCCAAGCTGGAGCCGATGCGCTACGCGCTGGGCGTCCAGCCCTGACCCACCCGCGCGCGTTGAGTGCTGGGTATTTGTTGCCGGATCGTCGTCCGGACCGCAAATACCCAGCACTCAACGAAGACGGGAGGGTCAGGCGTCGCCTGCCCTCGGGCCCTTGCCGATCGGGTTGGTCGGGTCGCCCCAGACCTGCTCGCGGAAGGTGTCCCAGACCTGCAGGTCGGACGTCGCGCCGAGGAAGCCCATCCGCGCATCCGTCGCGGTCAGCAGGATCTCGATGAGCGAGGCCCCCTCGAGCACCTTGGTCGCCACCTCAAGCAGGTCCTGGCCGTCGGGCAGGTTCGCGTGGATCGACGAAACGTACATGTGCGCGTTGCCCTCGAGGGAGACGAAGTTGGCGCGCGTGTCCGTGCCGGCGACCGTGCCCTTGTCGTAGGCGTACGACTTGAGCCAGAACCCGTCGACGACCACCTTGTCGGCCGAGATCTTGATGGCGTCGCGGCGCGAGCCGTCGTTCTTGACCGGCACGTTCGCCAGGCCGATCCCGTTGATGCCCGTGAGCGGGATCGTGAGGTCCCGGCTCTCCAGGTCGGCGGGGAGCGAGAAGACGGAGCCGTCCTCCTTGGCGCCGCACTGGCCGGGCAGGTCGATGTTGAGGTCGAACTTGCCGCCGAACGTCACCTTCACGCAGGTGCCGAGCTCGGTGTGGAGCGCCTCCTCGATCGTCGCCTGCGGGTCGATCTCACCGCACGGGTCGCTCGGGGCCTCCTCCGCGGCGTCCGCGGGCACCTCGCCGTCCTGCGTCGGCTCCTGGCACTCGGGCTCGCCGTCCTCGCCCGCTGCGGCGTCGTCGCCGGAGCCGCCGTCCGCCGCGTCGCCGGAGCCGGCGTCGCCGCCCTCGGCCGGGTCGGTCGCGCCGCCGGTGACGTCGTCGACCGCGTCCCCGACCGGGTCCTCGGCCTCGTCGCCCCCGGACTCGGATGTGCTCGGCGACGGCGTGGGTGAGGCGGACGGTTCCGCGTCGCCCTCGTCGCACGCGCCGAAGACGACGCACCAGAACGAGTCGTCCTGGGTCTCGGCCATCGACGTGGTCGCCGGCAGGCTCATGCCGCCGACCGCCATCGCGCCCGCCACCACGACCGCCGCGGACTTCTGCGACAGGGCCTTCAGCGCGCCGCTGAGCGAGTCCACCCTGGGGATCGACTCGGTCTCGGGGGCGGGTTCGGCGGCGGTCTTCGGTGCCGGCTCGTCGGCCGGCGGGGCGTCGTCGGCCGCTGGAGTCTCGGTCTTGGGAGTCTCGGTCTCGGGCGTCCCGGTCGCGGACGTCTCGTCCGCGCGCGTCTCGGGCTCAGGTGTCCCGGGCGAAGGTGTCCCGGCCTCGCTCCCGGGCTCCGCCTCGCCGGCGTCCTCGGCCGTGCCGGCCTCCGCCTCGGGCGCCCAGGACACGACGATGATGCCGCCGACCACGCCGAGCAGGAACCCGACGATCCAGCCGCCGAGGTTCACGCCGGCGATCGAGTAGACGGAGATCGCGAGCGCGATCACGCCGTAGAAGATGCGGTGCACGGGCTGGGCGATCACCAGGATCCCGAGCAGCACCAGGGCGAGCGGCAGGATCGTCGCCTGCGCGCCCTCGACCCCGAACCGCAGCACGACGTTCATGCCGAGCTGGTCCAGCTTGATGGGGCCGGACAGGAGCATCTCCAGGCCCGCGAGCACTACCAGCACGCCCCCGACGAACGGCCGCTGCCTGCGCCAGGGGCGGAAGTCCCTGCGCCAGTCGGCGAACCTCGCGCGCAGTCCGGGGCGGCCGGCGGACGCCGGGCCGTCACCCGGACTCAGAAGCACTCGGTGCCGTCCGTGATCTTGAGGCTGAGGTCCGTCAGCTGGAAGACGGCGGCCTGCGTGCTCCACGACACCTGCTGGAGCCCGTCGATGTCGATCGAGTCGGAGTCCATGGCGAAGTCGCCGGCGTCGCCCTTCTTGGTCGTGTTGACCGTCGAGGCGTCCACACCGATGCGGATGTTCTTGAAGATCGCGGTACCGGACAGGTCGCTCATGCCGATCTGCAGGTCCGTGGCCTTGGCAGGCTCCTCACCGGTGCCCGCGGAGATCAGCAGGCCCACCTTGCCGAGCGGCGTGTCCTGCACGACCGACTGGCAGAGGTTGTGCAGCTGCGCATCCTTGATGTTCGCGATGGCGGCGGGGTGCTGCGTGCCGTCGGAGGCGGTCGCGACGCCCGCGTACTGGGAGAAGCCGGTGCCCGCGAGCTTGTCGGCGCCGATCTTGAACTGGCTGCCGGAGATGGCGAACGAGACGGGCACTGCGCCCTGTGCAACCCCACCGAGCAGGACGCTGGCGGCAATGGTGACCGGGATGACGGCCAGGGCCACGCGGCCCCTACGCGTCCCCGTGAGCTTGCTGAGCTTCATTGGTGTTCCCCTCATGCCAATGTGAGGACGACGGCATCGTCGTCCCGCCGCGACCGTAGCGCGATTACTGACTCACCGTCAATTGACCCCCTGACGGCGGCGCAAAGCATGCCGGATATGCTCGACTCATGGCAACAGCCCGACGCACGCGCCTCCGCCCGGAGGAACGCCGCAACCAGCTCGTGGCCCTCGGAGTCGCGACCCTCGCGGACCGCCCGTTGGCCGAGGTGACCGTCGAGGAGATCGCCGCCGAAGCCGGTGTCTCGACGGGTCTGGTCTACTACTACTTCGGTTCCAAGAACGGCCTGCACCACGAGATCGTGCGCCGCGCGCGCGACTCGATGCTCCACGCCTCGGAGCCGCAGCCCGAGCTCCCGCCCGCCGACCGCCTGGCCAACACCCTGACCCGGCTCGTCGAGTACGTCCGGGAGCACGGCCCCACCTTCTACTCGCTCGTGCGCGGCGCGGCCAGCGGCGACGAGGAGGTGCGCGCGGTCATCGAGGACGCGCGGCGCCAGCAGACCGAGCGCGCCCTCGCCGTCCTCCTGGAGCTGGGCGTGCCGGAGACCGAGCTGCTGCGCATCGCGGTCCGCTCCTGGGTGGCGCTCGCCGAGCAGGCCCTGGTCGACGGCGGCATCAACTCCGACCTCGCCGACGACGAGCTGGTCGGCTACCTCGAGCGCAGCCTGGGCGGCGTCGTCGCCGCGGTGGTGCCGGGTGCCGCCGAGGCTCTGTTCGGGGCACGGGCCAAGGCCTGAGCCCGGCCGTGGCGGGCAGGCCAGAGCGGCCTGACCGTCAGAGCGGCTTGACCATCAGCAGGCACGGGTCGTCCGCCCAGAGGTCGGGGAACTCCTCCACCGGGTGGAAGCCGCAGGCGCCGTAGAAGGCGCGGGTCTGGTCGAAGCCGGGGTCGTGCGCCGAGGGTCCCAGCGTCTTCACGCTGAGCAGGCGCACGCCCTGGCCGCGCAGGTCGTCCTCGACCTGCGCCATGAGGTCGCGCCCGATGCCGGTGCGGTGGTGCTTGCGCCGGACAGCCAGCAGGTGCACCTCGGCCGACGTCGGGTAGCGCTGGTCCAGGAGCAGCACGCCGAGCACGTCGTCGGCCGGGACCGCGCCGCCGTCCGCCCCGACGGAGGGCGAGGCGACCGCGAGGTAGTTGGGGAACCGGGCCGCGGCGTCGACGTACTCGTGCGTGAACCGGTCGATGCCGAACCACTCCGGCAGCTCCTCGAGGATGTCGTGCGCGGCATCCGCGCGCCCGAGGGTCCTGACCACGGTGTACGTCCCAGTCCCAGCCCCAGTCCCAGACACGCGGACCAACCTAAACCGGTCGGGCCAAGTTCACCCGCTGAACGCGAATACGTGTCAGACCCCCAGGTCACTCGCGTGATCTGAGGGTCTGACACGGTGCAGCCGGGCGGGTCAGCCCTGGTTGTCGAAGAACTGCTGGAGCCAGTCCGGGATGTTGTTCGGGTTGGTCTGGTCCGAGCCCGAGCCGTTCTGCTGACCGTCCTGCTGGCCGGGCAGCTGACCCTGCTGGTCCTGCTGGTTCTGGTCCTGCGAGCCCGAGCTGGTGTCGGTCTCCTCCTTCACCGCGAGCGTCACCGTGACCTCCTCGGTCTTGCCGTCGCGGACGATTGTCAGCACCGACTTGTCGCCGGCCGCCTTCTCCCGCACGAACGCCGTGAGCGACTCCGGCCCGTTGACCGCGTCGCCGTCGATCGCGACGATCACGTCGCCCTGCTGGATCCCGGCCTTGCCGGCCGGCGAGTCGGCGACGACGTCCTCGACACCCGCGCCGCGGCGGGTGACGCCGTCGGCCGTCGCGGTGGCGTCCGACATCGAGACCCCGAGGAACGCGTGCTCCGCCTTGCCGTTCTCCTTGAGCTGGTCACCGATCTGCGTGGCCAGGTTGCCCGGGATGGCGAAGCCCAGGCCGATCGAGCCGGAGCTGCTGGACGTCCCGCCGCCACCGCTGGACAGCGTCGCGATCGAGGACGTGATGCCGATGACCTCGCCCGACGCGTTGAACAGCGGTCCACCCGAGTTGCCGGGGTTCACCGCGGCGTCGATCTGGATCGCGTTGGTGACGACCTGGTCGGACCCGTCCTCGGCGCTGGCCGTGACCGGGCGGTCCAGGGCGGACACGATGCCGGTCGTGGCGGTGTTCGCCAGGCCCAGCGGGTTGCCGAGCGCCATCACGGGCTCGCCCACCACGACGTCGTCCGAGTTGCCGAACTTCGCCGGCTTCAGGTCCGACGGCGGGTCCGTCAGCTGCACGACGGCGAGGTCCGTGGTCGGGTCGGTGCCGACGATCTTGGCGTCGTACACGCTGCCGTCGCTCAGGGTGACCTGCACGGTCTGCGCGCCCGAGACCACGTGGTTGTTGGTCAGGACCCGGCCCTGGGAGTCCAGCACGACGCCGGAGCCCTCGGCACCGCCCGCCTGGCTCTCGACCTGGATCGACACCACGGAGTCCTGCACCGCGGAGGTGACCGCGGTCCAATCCGGGTTCTCCACGGTCGAGCTCTTGACGGGGACGGTCTGGTTGTTCGTCTGCCCGACGTCGGCGAGGGAGGTGGCGTTGTCCGCGCCGTCGGTGAGCGTGATGAGGCCCGCCGTGCCCGCGCTGGCGAGCACCGCGGCGGCCGCGGCGGCGGCGACCACGGGGACCCAGGTGCGGTTGCGCGGCCGCGGCTCGGCGGTCGCGGTGGCGGGAGCCGCGTAGGGGTTGACGTAGGACCCCGAGGGCGGGCCGACGGGGGCCACGGACTGCACGGGGGTGGTGTGGTGCTGGGTGGGTGCGTGCTGGGCCGGGGTGTGCTGGGCGTGTGCTTGCTGCGCGTGGACCGGCTGGGCCGGCGCCGGTACGTGCTGCGCCGGGACCTGCTCCGTGGGGGCCGGGGCCTGCGGGGCCGCGGCCGGCTGCGGAGCCGGGGCCTGGGCCCGCTCGTGCTGGCCGGGCGTCATGCCCGCGGGCGGCGCAGCCGGGGGCGTCGGGCCCTGGGGTGCCGCACCCTCGGGCGGCGCGGGGACGGGCGCCGTCGACTGCGCAGGGGTCGGGGACTGCTCGGCGCCCGCGTTCTGGACGGGTGCCGGGCCGGCGACCGGCAGCTGCTGGGTCGGCTGCGCTTCGGACGGCTGCTGGTCCGGCTGCGGAGTGGTGCTGTTCTGCTCGGTCATCGTGACCCTCCTTGAAGTCAGAACTAGTTGACACCCCGTTCCTTGTCCCACCCTTAAACGAGTCTGTGAGTTCCCTGCATATCCCGAGACCCCGCTGAGTGCGGGATATCTGCGCTTCCGGAGGGCCTGGAGGCGCAAATAGCCCGCACTCAGCGATCAGACGGCGAGGGTGGCGGCCTCCTGGACCCTCGTCGCCAGGGTGCGCGACTCCGTCAGGCGGTCGGCCCGCGGCACCCGCACCTCGATGACCTGGATGCCGTGGCTGGGCGCCTGGAGCGCGTGCCGCAGGGTCGGCACGTCCTTGACCAGCTGGTGGTCCACCCCGTACCCCGCGCACAGCTGCGCCAGGTTCGCCCCGTGCGGCGTGCCGAACACCCGCTCGAACGTGGCGCTCGCGGCGTCGCTCGTCGCGGCCAGCGCCCCGTGCTCCAGGGTCGCGAAGATCGAGCCGCCATCGTCGTTCACCACCACGATCTCCAGGTCCACCTGGTGCTCGTCGGGACCGCGCAGCAGGCCGCCGACGTCGTGCAGGAACGTGAGGTCGCCCAGGAGGGCGCGCGTGCGCAGGCCGCGGCGCGCGGCGGCGAGGGCCACGCCGGCCGCCGTCGAGACGGTGCCGTCGATGCCCGCGAGGCCGCGGTTGGCGAGGACGGCGGGGCCGTCGCCGTCGAGGCCGAGCACCAGCTCCAGGTCCCGCACGGGGTTGGAGGAGCCGACCACGAGCAGGTCGGCGGGGCCCAGGACTCGGGCCACGGCGCGCGCCACGGAGAGGGCGGTCGGGCCGCCGAGCACGGCGTCGTCGCAGGTCGCCTGGTCCAGGACGCGCGCGGCCGCGGCGCCCGCGGTCCGCCAGCGCTCCAGGAACGGTGTCGGCTGCTCGGCGGCGGGCTCGAACCAGACGGGCGCCAGGCCCGGCAGCACGACGGCGGCGTTGCGCGCGGCGTCGGGCCAGGGACCCGCGCCCGGCGCGACCACGGTGACCGCCACGGACGGGCGGCCCAGCAGCCGCTGCACCGGCCGCGACAGCGTGGGCCGGCCGAGCACCACCGCCTGCTCGATGCCGTCGGCGAGCTGGTCGGAGCCGAGCAGCAGGCGGTAGCCGGCCACCGCGTTGGGCCCGCCCGTGGCGCCCGACGACGGCTCCGCGAACAGCGGCCAGCCCTGCGCCTCGGCGAGCTGCCGCGCCTCGGGCCCGGCGCCGTCGCCCGCGACGATGACGGTGCGCGCCGGGTCGCCGGGCAGGGCGGGTGAGCCGAAGTGCTGCAGCACGGCGGGCACGACGAGCGGCGGATCGGGCTTGGGGTACCCCTCCTGCGCGGTGTCCGCGGGCCGTCCGGGCAGCGGGGCCGACGGCGTCAGCGGGTCCCGGAAGGCGAGGTTGACGTGCACCGGCCCCGGGTGTCCCGAGCGGAACCCGAGCGCGGCGCTGACCGCGCGGGCGGTGACGCTCCGCAGGTCGCGG
Organism: Promicromonospora sp. NPDC060204; assembly: GCF_042728455.1. Taxonomy (NCBI): domain Bacteria; kingdom Bacillati; phylum Actinomycetota; class Actinomycetes; order Micrococcales; family Promicromonosporaceae; genus Promicromonospora; species Promicromonospora sp. NPDC060204. Next base: position 11,781 of record NZ_JBHWZO010000021.1, on the reverse strand, counting down.
ACCGCACCGTCGTCGAGGCCGGACCCGGCGGCCGGGTCGTCCGGGCCGAGACCACCGGCCGGCGCCGGGACGTCCACGGCGTACCGCACCGCGGAGCCGAAGATGCCCACCTGGTCGGTGGTCTGCGAAGCGCCGGTGCCGCGCAGCTCGTGCGGCCGGTCGGCGGTGAGCAGGATGAGCGGCAGGCCCGTGTGGCTCGCCTCCAGCACGGCGGGGTGCAGGTTCGCGACGGCGGTGCCCGACGTCGTGACGACGGCGACCGGCGCGCCCTCCGAACCCTTGGACAGGCCGAGCGCGAGGAAGCCGGCGTCGCGCTCGTCGATCCGGACGTGCAGCGTGAGCTGGTCGGCGTCCGCGGCCTCGGCCAGCGCATAGGCCAGGGGGGCGCTGCGCGAACCGGGGGCGAGCACGACGTCCTGCACACCCCGGGTGACCAGGTCGGCGACGAGTGCTCGGGCGGCGGCCACGGCGGGCGGGATGGTCATGCGTCCTCCAGGATCCGGGTCAGGCGGTGGTACCGGGCGAGCCAGCGGGCGGTCGTCGGGCCGTCGGCGGGCGTGGCCGCGAGCGCCTCGGGTGACGGTTCCGGACGGTGCACGGGGAGCGCGCCGTCGACGGGCAGCAGGGGCTCGGCGACGACGTCGTGCACCAGGAGCTGGGACGTCGCGAGCCCGCAGGCGTACGGCAGCTCGGGCAGGGCGGCGGCGAGCGCGACGCCGGCGGCGAGCCCCACCGAGCTCTCCAGCGCGGACGAGACGACGACGGGCAGGCCGACCTGCTCGGCGAGGTCGAGGCAGGCACGGACGCCGCCGAGGGGCTGGACCTTGAGGACCACGATGTCGGCGGCCTCCTGGCGCACCACGCGCATCGGGTCGGAGGCGCGGCGGATCGACTCGTCGGCGGCGACGGGCACGTCCTGCTTGCGGCGCACCAGGGCGAGCTCGTCGACGTCGGCGCAGGGCTGCTCGACGTACTCCAGCCCGCCGGCGGCGCGGTCGATCTCGGCGAGGTGGGCCAGTGCCTCGTCCGGAGTCCAGGCGGCGTTGGCGTCGACGCGGATCGCGCCGTCGGGCCCGAGGGCGTCGCGGACGGCGGCGACCCGCTCGATCTCGGCGCCCACGGGTTCGAGCGTGCCGTCGGGGCCGCGCTGGGCGACCTTGACCTTGGCGGTGCGGCAGCCGCCGGACGCGAGCACGATCTCGTGCGCCCGCTCCGGCCCGACGGCGGGGACGGTCACGTTGACCGGAACGCGCTGCCGCACGGGGTCGGGCCAGCCGACGAGCGCGGCCTCGTGCGCGGCGCGCAGCCAGGTGGCGGACTCCTCGTCGTCGTAGTCCCAGAACGGGGAGAGCTCGCCCCAGCCGGCGGGGCCGCGGAGCAGCACGCCGTCGCGCACGTCGATCCCGCGAAAGCGGGTCCGCAGGGGCGTGGACCAGACCACGGGTTCACCGATCAGCAGCACGCCCCCAGGCTATCGACCCGGTTAGCTGCCCGGGTCGCGTTCGGGTCGCGTTCGGGTACGACCAAATGATGTGTTGCACGACCCCGTGGTCGTCGATACTCCACGTGTGTCCCCCATGAACGACGACGGCGATCGACGCGGCCCGACCGCTCGGACGTCGCTGACCGGTCTGGTGGGGCGTGGCCTCGGCGGGGTCCCGCCGACGGCCCTCGTCCTGCTCGGCATCGTCAGCGTCCAGCTCGGCTCGGCGCTGGCCAAGCAGCTGTTCGGCGAGGTGGGCAGCTTCGGGACGGTCGCGCTGCGCCTGTTCTTCGCCGCGGCGATCCTGCTGCTCCTGTGGCGGCCGTCCCTGCGGCTGACTCGTCGGGCGTGGACCGTGGTGGCCGCCTACGGCCTGACCCTCGGCCTGATGAACCTGTGCTTCTACCTGGCGCTGGACCGGCTCCCGCTGGGGATCGCGGTCACCGTCGAGTTCCTCGGGCCGCTCGCGGTGGCCCTGATCGGGTCGAGGCGGTGGCTGGACGCGCTCTGGGCGGTGCTCGCAGCAGCCGGTGTGGTCCTGCTCATGGGTGGCGGCGGCGACGTGGACCTCGTCGGCCTGCTGTTCGCCCTCGGCGCCGGGGTGTGCTGGGGCCTGTACATCGTGGTCAGCGCGGCGCTGGGCCGGCACACCACGGAAGGCAACGGCCTGGCCCTGGGCATGCTCGTCGCGGCGGTGGTCGCGGTTCCCGCCGGCGTGGCCGACAGCGGAGCGGCGCTGGTCCAGCCGTGGGTCCTGGTCGCGGGGCTCGGGCTCGCCCTGTTGTCGTCGGTGGTCCCGTACTCGCTCGACCTGGAGGCGCTGCGCAAGATGCCGCCGCGTGTCTTCGGCATCCTGATGAGCCTCGAACCGGCCATGGCGGCTCTCATCGGCCTCGTCGTGCTCCGGGAGCTGCTGCACTGGTCGCAGTGGATCGCGGTGCTGTGCGTCGTCGTCGCGTCGGTGGGCGCCACGCGCGGCGCGCGCCCCGAGGTCCGGGCGGAGGACGTCGCGCCGGCACAGCACCCGGAGCGCCCGAACTAGACCGCCTCGCCGCTACGTGGTCCCGTCGACTAAGTGGTCCCGTCGACCGGCGCATCGTCGCGGTGCGCCCCGTAGTAGTCCGACTGTCCGCGCATGAGCTCACGCATCGACACGTCCCGCCCCACCCCGTAGACGGTGCCGGGGAAGTCGAGCTCGCGCTGGATCGCCCAGATCTCCTCGTGCCGGTCCGGCGGCAGGATCGTCGCCGGGTCGCCCACGGCCACCCACCCGATCGGCACGAGCGCTCCGGGGGCAAGGACCGTGTTGATCTGCACGACCCCGTGGATGCGCACCTCCGCGCCGGCCCCGATGACGCTGCCGGGGAACAGGGCGGCGCCCGTCGCGACGAACGCCTCCTCCTCGACCCGGGCGCCGTTGACGTGCGCGTGCGGGCCGATCAGGACCGCGGGCCCGATCTCGGCGGGATACCCTCGGCGGCCCCGGACCAGCGCGTTCTCCATGACCACGGTGTCCTCGCCGATCACGACGGCGCCGTCCTCGGCCGTGAGGACCGCGCCGTGCAGGATCCTGGCCCCGGCGGCGATCCGGACGTCACCCACGACGGTCGCGGACGGGGCGACGTAGGCCGACGGATCGATCGACGGTTCGAGACCGCGATGACGAACGAGCATGTGGAGCTCCTCTCTTCGCCGCCACCCTAGGTGCCGACACCGACACCGCCCGAACTAGGCTGGTCCGCGTGAGCACGAGCACCGATCTTCCCCGCCAGGTCTCCGAGACGTTCGACCCGCAGCGCTGGCGCACGGTCGCCGGGTTCGAGGACCTGACCGACCTCACGTACCACCGGGGCGTGGACCGCAGCGGCCCCGAGCCGCGCGACCTGCCCGTGGTGCGCATCGCGTTCGACCGCCCCGAGGTGCGCAACGCGTTCCGCCCGCACACCGTGGACGAGCTGTACCGGGTCATGGACCACGCCCGCATGACGTCCGACGTCGGCACGGTGCTGCTGACCGGCAACGGCCCCTCCCCCAAGGACGGCGGCTGGGCCTTCTGCAGCGGCGGCGACCAGCGCATCCGCGGGCGCGACGGCTACCGCTACGCCGAGGGGGAGAACGCCGACTCGATCGACCCGGCAAAGGCCGGCCGCCTGCACATCCTGGAGGTGCAGCGCCTCATGCGGACCATGCCCAAGGTGGTGGTCGCGGTCGTGGACGGCTGGGCCGCCGGCGGCGGGCACTCGCTGCACGTCGTCGCCGACCTCACCGTCGCCTGCCGCGAGCACGGCAAGTTCAAGCAGACCGACGCCGACGTCGGCTCGTTCGACGCCGGCTACGGCTCCGCCTACTTCGCCCGCCAGCTCGGGCAGAAGCGCGCCCGCGAGGTCTTCTTCCTCGCTCGCGAGTACTCCGCCGACGACGCCGAGCGCTGGGGCTCCGTCAACGAGGTCGCCGCCCACGAGGACCTGGAAGGGCTGGCGCTGGAGTACGCGCGCATCATCGCCGGCAAGTCGCCGCAGGCCATCCGCATGCTCAAGTTCGCGTTCAACGCCGCCGACGACGGCATCGCCGGCCAGCAGGTGTTCGCCGGCGAGGCGACGCGGCTGGCGTACATGACGGACGAGGCGGTCGAGGGCAAGGAGGCGTTCCTGGAGCGCCGCGACCCGGACTGGTCGGCGTACCCCTACTACTACTGACCTCCTGGCTGACTCGCCCAACAGGATTCGCCGAGTCAGCCGATTGGTCGGACGACCTGGCTGACTCGGCAGGCAGGAATCGCCGAGTCAGTGGGGTGGTCCGACCAGCCGGCTGACTCGGCATCGCGGGATCGGTGAGTCAGTCGGGTGGTCGTCTGCGGGTCAGTCGGCGTCCGCCGGGTGGCCCGCCGGCGTGACCGGGGCCCGGGTGGCCGTCAGGCGGAACTCGTCGGCGTCCAGCGCTCGGGCCAGGTCGTCCGACCCCGTGAACATCACGACGCCCGGGTATCCCGCCAGGACGCCCGCGAGGCGCTCCCGCCCCTCCTGGTCCAGGTCGCGGTCGAGGTCGGCGACCAGGAGCAGGGGTGGCTCGCCGTAGACCGCGCGGGCGAGCGCGAGCCGGGCGCGCTGGTCGACGGTCAAGGGCTCCCCGCCGGCGCGCAGCATGGTGCGTGGCCCGTCCGGGAACCGGCCGACGTCGAGGCCGACCGCCTCGAAGACCACGTCGGCCGTGGCGTCGTCCAGGTCGGGACGGCGGTAGCGCAGCGCACGGCGCAGCGTGCCGCGCTCGAACACGCTGCCCCGGGTCGCGAGCCCGACGAGCGCCCGCCCCTCCCCCGGCGCCGCCGCCCGCAGGTTGCGGCCGGCCACCCAGATCTCGTCGGTGGTCCCGGCGGGCGCGAGGTCGAGGCCCATGACCCGCCGCATCAGGCGCAGCGGCGCCTCCGGGTCGCCGCCGAGACCACCGGCGTCCCCGCCGCCCAGGCGGATCCGGGCACCCGGCCCGGCGCGCAGCGGGGAGCCGTCCGGGACGAGGCCGGGGACCACGAGGTGCACCCGGCCGGGCCCGTCCGCGCCGTCCGGCACGTCGGCCTGCGCCGCCGTGCTGCTCGCCAGCTCGTGCTCGGCCTTCCGGCGGGCGGCGTCGGCGAGCGCGGGGACGAGGACCGCCTGGGCGGCCAGGAAGGTCTGGCGGTACTCGACGATGCGCCCCAGGTCGACGATCGGGGTGGAGGCGAGGCCGGCCATGGCCATCGCGGCCACGGTGACGGCCGGGTCGAGCCCGCGCACCACGCCGACGGCGGCGACGGCGAGCGTCGCGAGCAGCGCGGCGACGGTGCCCCCGGCCCGCAGCGCCCCGACGGTCGCCGACCGGTCGACGGCGCGGTCGACCACGTCGTCGGACGCCGAGTCGATGTGGCCGAGCTCGCGGCCGGCGCCGCGCGCCGCGATGATCCCCTCCGAGGCCCCGACGGTGTCGGCGATCCGCGTGGCCATCCGCCCGCGGGCGCGTCGCAGCCGCCGCGACTTCAGGTACGCGGTGCGCGCCCACGGCACCATGACGGCGGCGAGCACGCCCAGCGGGAGCAGGAACCCGAGGCCGAGGAACGGGTCGAGCACCGTGAGCCCGACGGCGGACCCGGCGATGAGCGGGATGCCCGCCGCGAGCGGGCCGACACCCTGCGACACCCAGTTGCGCACGCTCGCGAGGTCGTTGGTGGTGCGGGCCACGGTGATGCCCAGGTGGGTGCTGCCGCCCGGCGTGAGCTCGGACTCGACGAGCTCGCGACGCAGCTCACGCACGTAGTCCTGGCCGAGCCGCTCCGCGACGACCCGCTCCTCGATGCGCAGCCCGCCGATCGCCACCGCCGTCGCCACGATGCTCAGGATCGCGACGACGATCGGCCACGCGCTGCCCGGCCGGAGCTGCGTCAGCGCCCAGGCGCCGACCGCCCCGAGCGCGCCCTGGGCGATGCCGAGCGCGGCGAGGCCGACGACCCAGCGGCGTCGGACGCCGACGAAGATCCTCGGCAGCCCGCCCGGCTCGGGCGACCCCGCGCCCGGCCCGGGCGACCCCGCACCGGACTCACGCGACCGCATGGCCCGCGCCGAGCCGTACGTCCCCGAGCCGCACGTCCCCGAGCCCCGCGGCCCCGAGCCCCGCGGCCGCCCACGCGACGGCGGGCAGGCAGAGGTCATAGGTCGGCACGACGTCGACGTCGAGCGCCCGCCGGGCCTCGGCGGTGGCCAGCGGCGAGGCCGTGAGCACGCCCGACACGACCGACGGCTCGCAGCCGAGGGCCCGCAGGGCCGCGACCCCGCCGCTCGCCCCGAGCGCGTCCCCGGCCGCGAAAACGACGCGGTCGACCACGGAACGGAACGCGTCGTCGACCAGCAGGCGACCGGTCTCGCCCTGGTAGACGCCGTCGGCGATCTCGATGAGCACGACCTCGGGCGCGGGGGCACCCGGCCGCACCGGGGACGCCAGCACGTCCGCCATCGTCGCGAAGACGTCGCGGACGTCCTCGAACGGGAGGCCGAACGTGCTCGGCAGGCCGAAGTCGGTGAAGTCGAGGACGTGGCTCGCGCCCGCGTCCACGAAGTGGTGGGCGTCGTTGCCCGCCCCCGTCCCCGTCGCCTTGCCGGCGTGGACCGTGAGGCCGGCCGCGGTCAGGCCGTGGGCGAGGCAGGCCAGCGTGGTGGACTTGCCGGAGTTCATCGACGTGCCGATGACGGCGATCACCGGGACGCGCGCGGCGTTGCCGCTCGTGATCCCGGCGGCGCGCACCCGGTGCGGCGCGTAGGCCGCGAGGTTGACGACGGCGTCCGACGCGGTGCCCGGCGCCGTGAGCAGGCCGATCGGCTCGATCACCGTCGCGTCCTTGACCGCGGCGTGCTGGTCCACCACGCGCGAGGCGAGCCCGCCGGCGGCGGCGAGGTGGCACGGCCCGAGGTCCTCCGGGAGCACGGCGAGGAACTGGTCGGCGGCGTAGCGCGACCCGTACGCCACGACGATCTCGTCGCCCTCGAACAGGATCTGCCGCCGGGAGACGGGCGACTCGAGCCGGCGGTGCTGGCCGATCGAGACCACGCGCGCCAGCACGACGTCCCCGGGCCGCGGTGCCCGGGTCAGGTCGGTGACCAGGCCGAACGCGGCCGGGTCCTGCTCGATCGCCGCGGCGACGAACCGCGTGGAGTAGGCCTTCTTGGCGCGCAGCAGACGGTGCGCGGCCGGGTCGGGCATCCGCACGGGTGCGGGGGCGGCGTCGGCCCGCAGCGGTGCGGCGACGGGGCGCGGGTCGAGCCCGCGCAGCTCCGGGGAGGTCTCAAGGATGCTCATGGCGGCCACGCTTTCTTGTCGAGGGACGCGATGGTGCGACGTCGTCACTCAACAAGCCCGCCATGAACTCGTGATGAGACCCGGATGAAGGCTTTCTCATCAGCCACGACGGCCGTACGCCGTCGCCGTGCGGGAAGAATACCCGGGCCGGCGGCGGCTCCGGATCACTCCACCTGCCAGCTCCCCTTGCCCTTCGGCACGAGCTCGATCCACGTGTTCCCCGGGTCCAGCAGCACGTGCTCGCCGTCGCCGGTCCGCAGCACGATCGGCGAGTTCAGGTCCTTCTTGGACCACGTCACGGACAGAGCGTGCCCCATCGACAGCAGCGTGCCCTTGCCGCTCCGCCCGGCGAGCCGGTGCTCCGGCACGGGCGCCCCGGCCGGGTCCCGCCACTTGGTGTTGAACACCTCGGTGGAGAGCACCAGGACGTTCCGCGCGGCGTGCCGCCGGCCGTCGGCGGCGACGGACGGCGCGGAGCCCTCGCTGCGCAGGTACTTCCGGTTGTCCTGGTCCCACGTCCAGACGGTGCGCTGCAGCGCGGACAGCCGCACGTCGACCGAGCGCGCCCCCTTGCCGTCCTGCGGCGCCGAACCCCGGCCGACCTTGCTCGCGTACTCGAACTGGGCAGGCGGCGGGCTCGTCCGCTTGCTGTCGGCCTGCTCGACGAAGGTCGGCACGTGGCCGATCACGTTGTGCGGCGCGGCCCGGCCGGGATCGCGCCGGAAGCCGGGGGCGCCCTTGTCCATGATGACCGTCTGGGTGCCCGCCCGCTGCGCCGCGGCGATGAACGGGCCCTGCCCGCCGGAGAACACGAGGATCCCGTCGAGCGGCGCCACGATTGCGGCGTCCATCGGGCGGATGGAACGCACCGGCTCGACGGAGTCCGGGATGTTCGAGTGGTAGGTCGCGACGAAGCGGGTGATGCCGCCCTCGACGACCTCCTCCCACACGATGTCGGCCTCCACCAGGCCGCTCTGCGGCCGTGCGGCGGTCGCGTTCTCGATCTTGATCGACACCGCGGGGCGCTGCGCGACGTCCTCGGTCCGCACGCCCGTGAGCGGCCACACCAGCGGCACTTCCGGCTCGGGCGGCCCGCCCCGGTCGCCCTCGACCGACGCAGCCACCGTGGTGGTGGGCGTCGCCTGCGCCTCGGCGGGGCGGCCCCCGTCACAACCGGTCAGCCCGACCGCCAGCACCATGGCCGCACCCGTGGCACGGACCGCCGTCCTCCAACGCGTGGTCATCGGTACTCCTCCGCGAGTGTTCGGTGCCGAGCCCCGAGGGGTCCGTGTGGCGCACACCTTACAGATCCGCGCGACGCCCGGCCCCTCGAGCGCGCTTACGCTCAGGAGGTGACCCAGACCGACCCCGCGGGCGCCGTGGTGCGCGCCGTCCGGGACGCCCTCGACGGCGGCGCCGTCTACGCCCCGCAGCCCCGCCTGACCGACGCCCCCGTGCCGCCCGGCACCGCGCTCGTGCTCCGGACCTCCGGTTCCACGGGAAACCCGCGCGAGGTCGCGCTGAGCGCCGCGGCCCTACGGGCCTCGGCCGAGGCCACCCACGACCGGCTCGGCGGGCCCGGCCGCTGGCTGCTGGTGCTGCCGCCCACGCACGTCGCGGGCGTCCAGGTCGTCAACCGGACGGTCGTGGCGAGGACCGAGGTCCGCGTCGGCGACCTGACCCCCTTCACGCCCGGCGCGTTCGCCGCCCTCGCGCGGGACTTCCTCGACTCCCCGGGGGCGGACGGGAGCGGGCGGGCCTACGTCTCGATCGTGCCCACCCAGCTCCACCGGCTCGTCGCCGCGGCCGACGGCGGGGAGGGGTCCGACGGCGGCGACGCGACCGGCGACGGAAACCGAGACGCCGGCGCCGGCCTCGCCGCGCTCGCGCGGTTCGACGCCGTGCTCGTCGGCGGCGCCGCGGCCCCCGCCGCGCTCCTGGCCCGCGCGCGGTCCGCCGGGGTCCGCGCCGTGACGACCTACGGCATGTCCGAGACGAGCGGCGGCTGCGTGTACGACGGCGTCCCGCTGGCGGGCGTGCGGGTCCGGCTGGCCGACGCCGCAGGCCCCGACGGCGCGCCCGGCGCCGCGGCCTCTGGCGCACCGACCACGACCGGCGTCGTCGAGCTGTCCGGTCCCGTGCTCGCCGAGGGCTACGTGGGCGACCCCGACGCGACGGCCGCCGCCTTCCGCACCGACCCCGACGGCACCCGCTGGTTCCGCACCTCCGACCTGGGCCGCCTCGACGACGGCCGCCTCACGATCCTCGGCCGGGCGGACGACGTGATCCTCACCGGCGGCGTCAACGTCGCGCCGGCCGCCGTCGAGGACGCGATCGCCGGGCACCTGGCCGGGCGGGGCACGCCGGGCGAGGCGTGCGTCGTCGGCGTGCCCGACGACGAGTGGGGCCAGGCCGTGGTCGCCGTCCTCGCCCTGCCGGGCCACGCGCCCGCCGTCGGCGCGCCGGAGAACCTGGCCGACGGCGGCGGCGAGCTGCTCGCCGGGCTGCGCACCGCCGTCGGCGGGCTGCTCGGGGCCCCGGCGGCGCCGCGCCGCGTGTACGTGACCTCGGCCCTGCCGGCCCGGGGCCCGGGCAAGGTCGACCGCCGGGCGGTGCGCGACGCCGTCGTCCGGGCCGAGCAAAAACTTGACCGGGAACCCGTGCGACCATGACTTCGTTCCTCCGCCAGGACCGGGCCCCGGCCCGGTGCCGCTGTGGCGAGGACCCAGGCACACCCCACGAACGAAGGACACGCTGATGGCCACTGCCGCCGAGTGGATCTCCGGGGCCCGGCCCCGCACGCTGCCGGCGGCGGCCGCCCCCGTCATGGTGGGTACCGGCGCGGCCGCGCAGGTCGACTCCTCCGCCTGGCTGCCCGCGCTGCTCGCGCTGGGCGTCGCCCTCGCGCTGCAGGTGGGCGTCAACTTCGCCAACGACTACTCGGACGGCGTGCGGGGCACCGATCTCGACCGCGTGGGCCCGATGCGGCTCACCGCGTCAGGCGCCGCACAGCCGCGGGCGGTGAAGGGCGCCGCCTTCGCGGCGTTCGGCGTCGCGGGGGTGCTGGGGCTCATCCTGTGCGCGGTGTCGGGACACTGGTGGCTGCTCGCGGTCGGCGCCGTGAGCGTCGTCGCCGCCTGGTACTACACGGGCGGCAGGACGCCGTACGGGTACCGGGGCCTGGGCGAGATCGCCGTGTTCGTGTTCTTCGGGCTGGTCGCGGTGCTCGGCACCACGTACACGCAGGCCGACCGCATCACCTGGCCCGCGGTGCTCGGCGCCGTGGGCGTGGGCCTCATCGCGTGCGCGCTGCTCATGGTGAACAACCTGCGCGACATCCCCACCGACGTCCTCGCCGGCAAGCGCACCCTCGCGGTGCGGCTCGGCGACTACCGGGCGCGCCGCGCGTACATCGCGATGATCTGGGTCCCGGTGCTGCTCGGCGCGCTGTGCGTGTTCTGGGCGCCGTGGACGCTCGTGGTGCTGCTGCTGGTCGGCCCGGCGGCGCTGCTGTCCATCCCGATCCTCGCCGGGGCGCGCGGCAAACTGCTCATCCCGGTGCTGGCGGGCACGGGGCTGTACGAGCTGGGCTACGGCGTCCTGCTCTGGTTCGGCCTGTCGCTCTGAACCTCCCGCGGTCAGTCGGCGCGCAGCTTCTCGTCGACCTCGGCGTCCTCGTGGGCGGCGTCGGCGTCGATCTTCGGGGCCGCGGCCCGCGCGGCGGCACGCCGCTCGGCGCGGCCTGCCATCCACTGCGTCGCGGCGTCGCGCGGCCTGCCCAGGGTCAGGTACGACACCGCCAGGGCGACCAGCACGGCGACGACCGGGAGCAGCCAGCCCCGCAGTCCGACGAGGTACAGCACGCCGAGTGCCGCGGCGACGAGGGCGACACGGAGCAGGGAGTAGATCACGAGGGGCACCCACCCATGGTAGGCCGGGCGCACGCCGCGTCTCGCCCGACGACGGCCCGGCAGGCGACAACGGGGCGAACGTCACGTCGAGGGCTGCCCCGCCCGCGCCAACCCACCGTAGGCTGGGGGTATGCCTCGCGTACTCCTGATCTTGGTGGTCGTCGGACTCATGGCGTATGCCCTGACCGATGTCTGGGGCGCGGACGAGGACGAACGCGCAGGTCTGCCCCGGTGGCTCTGGGTGCTCCTGATCGTCCTCCTGCCCCTGCTCGGCGCGATCTCGTGGATCGTGGTGCGGGTCAGCCGCCGCTCCGGCGCCGGACCGGCCTCGGGCCCCGGCTCTGGCGGAACCCGCCCGACCGCTCCCCCGCGGCCCGGCCCGCGCCGCCCCTCCGGCCCCGTGGCCCCGGACGACGACCCGGAATTCCTCTGGCTGCTGGAGCAGGAGAAGCGCAAGCGTGAGCGCGAGGCCCGCGGCCGCCAGGAGGCCAAGGACGACGACGCCGAGAGCAACTGAGCCTCGGGAACGAGCTTCGAGAAAAGACCAAGGGCACCGGATCCGCGCGGATC
>NZ_JBHWZO010000020.1:0-39182 GCF_042728455.1 Promicromonospora sp. NPDC060204 | reverse complement strand
ACCACACCCCCCCCGGCCGGCCGGGCGGCCCGGGCCCGCCCCGACCCCGGCCGCCGGGGCCACCCCGGTCGCCGCCCCCCCCCGCCGTACCCCCGCGGGCCGCTACCGACCGGAAGCGGCCCTCTGCTGTGCGTACCGGGTGGCTCAGGCCTGCGGCGGGCGGGTCATCGACAGCACGTCGAGCGCCGTGTCGAGCTGCTCCTCGGTGACCTCGCCGCGCTCGACGAAGCCAAGGTCGACCACGGCCTGGCGCACGGTGATGCCCTGCTTCACGGCGTGCTTGGCCACCTTGGCGGCGGCCTCGTAGCCGATCGCGCGGTTCAGCGGCGTGACGATCGACGGCGACGACTCGGCCAGCGCGCGGGCGCGCTCGACGTTGGCGGTGATGCCCACGATCGTCTTGTCCGCCAGCACGCGCGACGCGTTCGACAGCAGGCGGATCGACTCCAGCACGCCCTGCGCGATCACCGGGATCTGCACGTTGAGCTCGAAGGAGCCGCTCGCGCCGGCCCACGCGACGGTGGCGTCGTTGCCGATGACGCGCGCGCAGACCATGAGCACGGCCTCGGGGATGACCGGGTTGACCTTGCCCGGCATGATCGAGGAGCCCGGCTGCAGGTCGGGCAGCGCGATCTCGCCCAGGCCGGTGTTGGGGCCGGAGCCCATCCAGCGCAGGTCGTTGCAGATCTTGGTCACGGAGACCGCGATGGTGCGCAGCGCGCCCGAGAGCTCGACCAGGCCGTCGCGCGCGGACTGCGCCTCGAAGTGGTCGCGCGCCTCGGTCAGCGGCAGGCCCGTGTCCTGGGCGAGCAGCGCGATGACCCGCTGCGGGAACCCGGCGGGGGTGTTGATGCCGGTGCCGACGGCGGTACCGCCCAGCGGGACCTCAGCGGCGCGCGGCAGCGCGGACTGCAGGCGCTCCACGCCGTAGCGGATCGCGGCGGCGTACCCGCCGAACTCCTGGCCGAGGGTCACCGGGGTGGCGTCCATCAGGTGCGTGCGGCCGGACTTCACGACGGTCGCGTACTCGTCGGACTTGGCCTGCAGCGCGTCGGCCAGGTGGGTCAGCGCGGGGATCAGGTCGTTGACCACGCCCGACGTCGCGGCGACGTGCACCGAGGTGGGGAACACGTCGTTCGACGACTGCGACGCGTTGACGTGGTCGTTCGGGTGCACGTCCTTGCCGAGCGAGGCGGTGGCGAGCGTCGCCAGCACCTCGTTGGTGTTCATGTTCGACGACGTGCCCGAGCCGGTCTGGTAGACGTCGACCGGGAAGTGGCCGTCGTGCTTGCCGGAGGCGACCTCGTCGGCCGCGGCGACGATGGCGTCGGCGATGTCCTGGTCGAGCACCCCGAGCTCCGCGTTGGCGGTGGCGGCGGCCTTCTTCACCCGGGCGAGCGCCTCGATGTGGGCGCGCTCCAGCGGGGTGCCGGAGATCGGGAAGTTCTCGACGGCACGCTGCGTCTGCGCTCGGTACAGGGCGTTCGCGGGGACGCGGACCTCGCCCATGGTGTCGTGCTCGATGCGGTATGCGGCGTTGGTGTCGCCGGGCTCGGTCGAGCCCGACGAGACGACGGTGTCAGCAGTCATGGGTCTATCGTGCCGCAGGCTCGGGCGGGTGACGCATCCCAGCGCGTGACTCGTGTCACCCCGGCCCGCCCGAGCCCTTCCGGTCGCCCGGCGGTCAGGGCCGCTCGCCCACCTCGCCGATCACGTCGACCATGCGCGCGCTGCCCTCGGCCAGGTCGTACTCCAGGCCGACGACGGCGCACCGGCCCTCCTTGACCGCGCTCGCCAGCGCCGCCGAGTAGCCGTGCAGCATGCCGACCGTGTGCTTCACGTGCTCGCGGCGCAGCACGTTCTGGTCGGACAGCGCGGTCATCGCCTGGGCGGGGTCGCCCGACGTGATGCTCGCGATCGACGGGATCACCCGGTCCACGACGGCGCGGACGAACCCGGGCGGCTGCTCGCCCGTGGCGAGCGTGTGCGCGGCGGCGGCGACGGCACCGCACGAGTCGTGCCCCAGCACCACCACGAGCGACGCGCCGAGCACCTCGACCCCGTACTCGATCGACCCGACCACCGTGGTGTCCACGACGTGCCCCGCGGTACGCACCACGAACACGTCGCCCAGGCCCTGGTCGAAGATGATCTCCGCGGCCACGCGCGAGTCCGAGCAGCCGAAGATCACGGTGTGCGGGTGCTGCGCGGCCTGCAGCTCACGCCGCCGGTCCGCGTTCTGCGACGGGTGCGCGGGGGCGTCCGCGACGAACCGCTCGTTCCCCTCGCGCAGCCGGGTCCAGGCCTCGCTGGGGCTGAGCCGTTCCGGGTTCTGGATGGTGCTCACAGTCCGACCTCCTCGCGACGCGGCGGGTTGGCGCCCGCCCGGGAAACAGTGATCGCGGCGACGGCGACGCAGCGGTCCAGCAGCCGCCGCACCGTCGCCACGTCGACGGCGTTCAGGGCGTCCCGCCGGGCCGAGCCCAGCAGGTCGTGCTCCCACAGGCCGTCGATCAGGGCGCCCATGAACGAGTCGCCGGCGCCCACGGTGTCGACCACCTCGACGCTCGGCGCCACGGCCTCGACCTCGCCGGCGTCGGACACGGCCACCGCGCCCTTGCCGCCGAAGGTGACGACCACCAGCGCGGGCGTGCCGCGCTGCCAGTCGCGGGCGACGGCCACCGGGTCGGTGTCCGGGTAGAGCCAGGCCAGGTCCTCGTCGCTCACCTTGACCACGTCCGAGAGCTGCACGAGCGCCTCGACGCGCGGGCGCACCTCGTCGGCCGGGCCCATGATCGCGGGCCGGGCGTTCGGGTCGTAGGTCGTGGTCGACGTGCCCCGCGCGGCCTCGAGCACCTGGCGCACCTGCGTCGCGCCCGGCTCCAGCATCGCCGCGATCGAGCCGGTGTGGACGGCGAGCGCGTCGCCGGCCCCGGCGTCCTGCAGCGCCTCCGCGGGGACCTGCCAGGTGAGGTCGAAGTCGTAGCTGGCCGAGCCGCCGTCGTCCAGCGTGGCCACCGCGACGCTCGTGCGCTCCGCGCCGTCGCTGCCCTCGACCAGGCCGACCGCGGACTCCGCGAGCCAGCCGCGCACGAGGTCGCCCCGCGCGTCGGCCCCGAGCCACGTCGCCAGCCGGACCTCCCGGCCCAGGCGGCCCAGCGTGAGCGCCACGTTCGCGATGCTGCCGCCGGGATGCTCGGCCGAGGAGCCGTCGGGCCGGCGCACCTCGTCCACCAGGGCCTCGCCCACGGCAAGGACGTGCGCGCTCACTCGGCGTCCTCCGAATCGGCCGCGGCCGTCGACGCGTTCTGCGCGGCGGCGAGGCGCTCGCGGGCGCCGTCGAGCCACTCCTGGCAGCGGGCGGCCAGGGCCTCCCCGCGCTCCCAGAGCGCCAGGGACGCCTCCAGCGGCTCGCCACCGGCCTCCAGCCGCCCGACGACCTGCACGAGCTCGTCGCGCGCCTGCTCGTAGCTGAGGGAGGCGACGTCGGGGGTCCTCACCGGCTCGCCTGCATCGGTCACAGCATCTGTACTCACGGGGAACAGTCAACAGCACACCGCCGACATCCGGGGTCCGCCGTCCACAGGTTCGACAGGTGGCTCCGGCGGCCGGCCCGGAATCAGTTTGGTCCAGGCCGGTCCGGCATCGGACCATGGTGACCCATGGGTCATCTGGAAGTAGCGCACGCCGAGTACCACCTGCCGGACGGCCGGACCCTCCTGGGGGACGTCTCGTTCCGCGTGGGCGAGGGCAGCGCGACGGCGATCGTGGGCCCCAACGGCGCGGGCAAGACGACGCTCCTGCGCCTGATCACCGGTGAGCTGGAGCCGCACGGCGGCTCCGTGGTCGTCAGCGGCGGGCTCGGCGTGATGCGCCAGTTCGTGGGCTCGGTGCGCGACGAGACCACGGTGCGCGACCTGCTGGTCTCCGTCTCCGACGCGCGCCTGCAGCAGGCCGCGCGGGCGGTCGACGAGGCCGAGCACGCGATGCTCACCATCGACGACGAGGACGCCCAGATGGCGTACGCGCAGGCGCTGTCGGACTGGGCCGAGGTGCGCGGCTACGAGGCCGAGACACTGTGGGACGTGTGCACCATGGCCGCGCTCGGCGTGCCCTACGACCGGGCGCAGTTCCGTGAGGTGCGGACCATGTCGGGCGGCGAGCAGAAGCGGCTCGTGCTGGAGGCGCTGCTGCGCGGCACCGACGAGGTGCTGCTGCTCGACGAGCCGGACAACTACCTGGACGTGCCGGGCAAGCGGTGGCTGGAGGAGCAGCTCAAGGCCACCCGCAAGACCGTCCTGTTCGTCTCGCACGACCGCGAGCTGCTCTCCACGGTGGCCGACCGCATCGTGTCGCTGGAGCCCGGCCCGGCCGGGGCCGACGCCTGGGTGCACGGCGGCGGGTTCGCCACGTTCCACGAGGCGCGGCGCGAGCGGTTCGCGCGGTTCGAGGAGCTGCGCCGGCGTTGGGACGAGAAGCACGCGCAGCTCAAGAAGCTCGTGCTGACCCTGCGCAACCAGGCCGCGAGCAGCCCCGACATGGCCTCGCGCTACCGGGCGGCGCAGACCCGCCTGCGCAAGTTCGAGGAGGTCGGCCCGCCGCCCGAGCCGCCGCGCGAGCAGGACATCACGATGCACCTGCGCGGCGGGCGCACCGGCCTGCGGGCCGTGACCTGCGAGGGGCTGGAGCTCACGGGGCTCATGAAGCCGTTCGACCTGGAGATCTTCTACGGCGAGCGGGTCGCGGTGCTGGGCTCGAACGGGTCGGGCAAGTCGCACTTCCTGCGGCTGCTCGCGGGCGGCGACGTGGCGCATTCGGGCTCCTGGAAGCTGGGCGCGCGCGTGGTCGCCGGCCACTTCGCGCAGACCCATGCGCACCCCGAGCTGTTCGGGCGCGCGCTGCTCGACATCCTGTGGGAGGACCACGCGCAGGACAAGGGCAAGGCGATGGCGCGTCTGCGGCGCTACGAGCTCACCGTGGCGGCCGAGCGGCCGTTCGACCGGCTGTCGGGCGGCCAGCAGGCCCGGTTCCAGATCCTGCTGCTGGAGCTCGCGGGCTCGACGGCGCTGCTGCTCGACGAGCCCACCGACAACCTCGACCTGGAGTCGGCCGAGGCGCTGCAGGAGGGCCTGGAGTCCTTCGACGGCACGGTGCTGGCCGTGACCCACGACCGCTGGTTCGCGCGGTCGTTCGACCGGTACCTGGTCTTCGGCTCCGACGGCATCGTGCGCGAGACGCCGGAGCCCGTGTGGGACGAGCGGCGGGTCGACCGGGAGCGCTAGCCGGCCGGGTGCACGCCGTGCGCGGCGAGCCGGTCCACGAGCGCGTCGTGGCCCTCGTCGAGGCACCAGTGCACCGCGGCCATGCCGGCGGACCGGGCGCCGTCGACGTTGGCGGGGTGGTCGTCGACGAACAGGACCGACGCGGCGTCGGCCCCGATCCGGGTGGCTGCCTTCTCGAAGAAGGCCGGGTCCGGCTTCGCGACGCCGAGCTCGCACGAGTACAGGTTCACGTCGAACACGTCGTCGTACCCGAGCACCGTGCGCATGTACTCGGCCCGGCGCTTCACCTGGTTGGTCCCCAGGTGCACCCCGTAGCCGGCCGCGCGCAGGCGTCGGACCAGGTCGAACGACTCCGCCGACGGCTCGGTGTTCTGCCACACCGCCGCGTACAGGTCGGTGGCGGCGACGTCCTCGCGCCCCTGCTCGCGCAGCACCTGCGCGAGCACCGGCAGGAAGTCCTCGTCGCCGGCCAGGAGCGGTCGCTCGCGTTCCGACGCCTCGTCCAGCACGGCGCGGGCGTGCTCGCCCAGCACCGTCTCGGCCGCGGTGTAGAAGCCGCCGCGGACCTGCTGGAGCACACCGTCGGCGTCGAACAGGACGTGTCGGATGGTCGTCACACGGGAACCGTAGCAACCACGCACGAGGCGTCCTGGCGGCGTCTGTCACAGATCCGGGGTGCTCCCGGTCGAACACGTGACGGGCCGTCCGGGCCCGTCCGCGAACATCGCCAACCAAGGAGCACACCATGAAGATCGTGGTCATCGGCGGCACGGGCCTCGTCGGCAGCCAGGTAGTGAAGAATCTGGAGGCGCACGGGCACGAGGCGGTTGCCGCCGCGCCCCAGACCGGCGTGAACACCCTGACCGGTGAGGGTCTTGACGAGGTGCTCGAGGGCGCGCAGGTGGTGATCGACCTCAGCAACTCGCCGTCGTTCGCCGAGGAGGACGTCACCAACTTCTTCCGGACCTCGACGACCAACCTCCTGGAGGCGGAGAAGAAGGCCGGCGTGCAGCACCACGTGATCGTCTCGATCGTCGGCGCCGACGGCATCGACTCCGGCTACATGCGCGCGAAGGTCGTGCAGGAGGACCTGGTCAAGGCCTCCGGCTCGGGCTGGTCGATCGTCCGGTCCACGCAGTTCTTCGAGTTCCTCGCCTCGATCGCCGACACGGCGACCGTCGACGGCGTCGTCCACATCGCGCCCGTCCGCTTCCAGCCGATCGCCTCGGCGGACGTCGCCAGGTTCGTCGGCCGGACCGCCGCGGGCACGCCGCTCGGCGCGACCATCGAGATCGCCGGCCCCGAGACCTTCGGGTTCGACGAGATCGTGCGCAAGCACCTCGCCTCGAAGGACGACCCCCGCGAGGTGGTCGCCGACCCGAGCGCGACCTACTTCGGCGCGGAGCTCAAGGACGCCGAGCTCGTCCCCGCGGGGGAGGCCCAGCTCGGCGAGGTCAGCTACGAGCAGTGGCGGGCGGCTCAGGCGTAGCGTCCCCGGTGCCCGCCTCCGGCGCGGCCTGGTCCGCCCAGGCCCGCCGGAGCGGCGCTGTCTTGTCGGGGTTCATCTGCCACATCAGCTCCTGCACGCCCTCCTCGGACACGGTCGCGGACAGGACGCCGACCAGCGCGCCGTCCCGCTCCATCGCGAAGCCCTCGGCGCCGTTGACCTCGATGGGCCGCGTGGTGATGCCCGCCCAGAAGACCTCCGCGAACGACGACAGGACCTGGGCCACCTTGGTACGACCCTGGACCGCGACCCGGGCGACGTTCTTGGCCCGGCCGTTGCTGTCGGCACGCGTCACGACGTCCTCGGCGAACAGCTGCTCCAGCCGGGCGACGTCGCCCACCCGGGCCGCGGCGAGGAACGCCGTGAGCAGGTCGCGCCGGGCCGTGTCGCTCACCGTGTTCTTGCGCTCCGAGACGAGGTGCTTGCGGGCCCGGCTCACGAGCTGGCGGGTGGCGGTGGGGGAGACCCCCACGATCTGGGCGATCTCCGGGTACCCGTAGTCGAACGCCTCGCGCAGCACGTACGCGGCGCGCTCCGTGGGGGAGAGCTTCTCGAGCAGCACCAGCACCGCGACGTCCAGGGCCTCGGCGCGCTCCGCACCCAGCGTCGGGTCCGCGCTCGTGTCCACCGGCTCCGGCAGCCACGGTCCGACGTACGTCTCGCGCCGCGACCGCGCGCTCTGCAGCACGTTGATCGCCAGCCGGGTCGCCGCCGTCGTCAGGAACGCCTGCGGGTTGACGACGACCGACCGGTCCGTCGTCTGCCACCGCACCCAGGTCTCCTGCACCACGTCCTCGGCCTCCGCGGCCGAGCCGAGCATGCGGTAGGCGATGCCGAACAGCCGGCGGCGGGCCGACGCGAAGACCTCCGCGGCGTCATCGAGCGTGTCCACATCGCCTGTCATCGTGCTCTCCTGGGGGTAGCGCAGATCTCCCCGGGGGAGACACCGGTCGTCCGGGCGCGGCCGGTGACTCGTTCGGCCGCGCGCCTCGATACCTTCCCGACCGTACGCGACCGAATGATCTTGGGCCGGGTCCGACGGTAGGTGAACATTGTTGCCATGACCACACCCGACCCGATCTTCGTGGACCCCCGCCTCGCGCGCCTCTACGACGCCTTCGACGACGACCGCAGCGACCTCGACCTGTACGCCGGCCTCGCCGAGCGGCTGGGCGCCCGCAGCGTCGTCGACGTCGGCTGCGGCACCGGCGTGCTCGCCCTGCTGCTGGCCGCGCGGGGCCTGGCCGTGACCGGCGTCGACCCCGCCGCCGCCTCCCTGGAGGTGGCCCGCCGCAAGCCCGGCGCCGAGGACGTCACCTGGGTCGAGGGCGGGGCCGACGCCGTCGCCGGACTGGGCCTCGCGGCCGACCTCGCCACGATGACGGGCAACGTGGCACAGGTCTTCACCGGCGACGACGACTGGGCGCGGGCGCTCGCGGCGGTCCACGACGCGCTCCGGCCCGGCGGGGTGCTCGTGTTCGAGACGAGGGTCCCCGCGCGCCAGGCCTGGCTCCGCTGGACGCGCGAGCACTGGTCGGCCCGCCGCACGATCCCCGGCGTCGGCGAGGTCGAGACCTGGACCGAGCTGCTGGAGGTCGCGCTCCCGCTGGTCACCTTCCAGCACACCTACCGCTTCCCGCCCGGCCTGCTGCCCGACGGCGACGTGGTCACCTCGGTCTCGACGCTGCGGTTCCGGGAGCGCGACGAGGTCGAGGCGTCGCTGGCCGCCGCCGGGTTCACGGTCGAGGAGGTGCTGGACGCGCCCGACCGGCCGGGCCTGGAGTGGGTGTTCGTGGCCCGCCGGGGCTAGCGGCGCGGCGCGCCGGGGCTAGGGGCGCGGCGCGCTCTTTTCATGGCAGTGCCATGTCATAGGATTCCCGCATGGCGAGGCAGAAGGACCCGGCGGTGCGCACGCAGCTCCTGGAGCGTGCGGCGCGGATGCTGCGCGAGCGCGAACCCATCACGCTGCGGTCGCTCGTCGACGGGACCGGGGTCTCGACGATGGCGGTCTACACCTACTTCGGCGGGATGGACGGGGTGTGGCGCGCGCTGCGCCAGGAGGGCTTTACCCGGCTGGCGGCGCGGTTCGAGACCCTCGTCGTGCCGGACGACCCCGTCGAGGACCTCGTGGCCGGGGTGGCGGCCTACGTGGTCAACGCGCTCGAGTTCCCCGACCTCTACCGGGTCATGTTCGACGCGACCGTCGAGCTCGAGGACGTCGAGGCCGCCGAGTCGACCCTCGGCTACCTCGTGCGCGCCGCGCGGCGCTGTCGCGACGCGGGCCGCATCGCCGAGGACGCCGACCCCGAGCGGCTCGCCACCGAGGTCTGGACGGTCAGCCACGGGATCGTGTCCCTGGTCGTCAGCCGGGTCGCCTCCCGGCGCACCCTTGCCTCAGGTGTTCCCCTGCTCACCGCGGTGATCGTCGCGGCCGGCGACGATCCCGCGGTGTGCCGGCGCTCGGTCAAGGCCGGCTGGGTCGCGCTGCGCCCGCCTCAGGGCAGCACGGCGATGGCGTCGACCTCGACCACGTAGCCCGGTGCGGCCAGCGCGGTGACCCCGATCCAGGTGCTCGGCTGCTGGAACTCGACGCCCAGCTTCGCGGCCGCCCGCTCACGCCCGATGACGAACTGCTCGGCCTTGTCCGCGTCGAGGTCGACGATGTAGACGGTGACCTTGGCCAGGTCGGCCGCCGTCGCCCCGACCGCGTCGAGCGCGGCGGCGATGTTGAGGTAGGCCTTCTCGGCCTGTGCGGCCACGTCGTCCCGGCCCACGAGGTTGCCCTCGGTGTCCCACGACACCTGGCCGGCCAGGTAGACGGTGCGCGAACCCTGCGTGTCGGCCACCTGGTGGTGGACGTCGACGCGGTGGACGCCTTCGGGGTGCACCAGCTTGACGGTCATCGTCCTGCTCCTTCTTCTCCACGGTCTGCTCGAACCCCCAAAACATAACACTGCGATGCTATGTTATCGAGAGGGTGTGGCCAGGGTCACGCCCGGCGCGGCCGGGCGTGGGACCGGGCCCGGCCGGAGCCGGTTCAGTCGAGGCTGCGGAAGAAGTCGCGGATGTCGTCGGCGAGCAGCTCGGGCTCCTCCATCGCGGGGAAGTGCCCGCCCTCGGCGTGCTCGCTCCAGTGGCTGACGGCGTTCCACGGGTCGAGCGCGCGGCGCATGAGCGGGTGGGTGTCGAACACCGCCCAGGCCGCTGGCACGCCCGAGGGGGCGAGCCAGTCGAGGCCCGAGTGCTCGGCCTCGTAGTAGAACTGCGCGCTGGAGGCGCCGCTGCGAGTGAACCAGTACAGGCTGACGTTCGTCAGGAGCTGGTCGCGGTCGACCGACTCGTCCGGCGTCGGGTGGGCGGGGTTGGTCCAGGTCTGGAACTTCTCGGCGATCCACGCGAGCTGCCCGACGGGGGAGTCGACCAGGGCCGCGCCGATGGTGTCGGGGCGGTGGTTCTGCATCTCGAAGTAGCCGCGCTCGGCCGCGTCCTTGGCGCGCACCGCCTCGATCTGCCCGATCTCGTCCTCGGTCAGGCCCTCGGGATACGGGAACTTGTCGCCGACCATCCCGAGCGACCTGCCGTCGCTGCCCACGTGGGTGCCGATGACCCGCTCGGGGTAGAGCGCGGCCAGCCGGCCCGTGGTGCCCGCGCCGATGTCGGTGCCGTGCGCGGCGAAGCGTTCGTAGCCGAGCCGCGTCATGATCTCGGCGTAGGCCTCGGTCGTGCGCGCGACCTCCCAGCCCGTTCCCGACAGCGGCGTCGAGAACCCGAAGCCCGGCAGCGACGGGATCACCACGTGGAAGTCGTCCGTGAGCAGCGGGATGAGGCGCTGGTACTCGACGAACGAGCCCGGCCAGCCGTGGTTCAGGAGAAGTGGGATGGCGTCCGGGTTGGCCGACTGCACGTGCACGACGTGGAACGTCTGGCCGTCGACGACGGTGGTGAGCTGCTCGTAGGCGTTGAGCGCCGCCTCCTGCGCGCGCCAGTCGAACCCGTCGCGCCAGTACTCGGCGAGCTCCGTGAGGTAGGCCTGCGGGATGCCGCGGCTGAAGTCCGTGCGGTCGTCGCGGCCGGGGACGGGGACCGGCCGCCGCGTCCGGGCGAGCCGGTCGTGCAGGTCGTCGAGATCGGCCTGGGGGATGTCGATGCGGAACGGGGTGAGTGCGGTGTTCTCGGTCATGACAGCTACCTTTCCAGGAGAGGCGGACAGGTTCTGGCCTCTACTTCTCTTCGTTGGGTGTGCGAGGTGCGAGACCGTCCAGACCGCGCCGGGCGTCCTGGAGCCCGCTCTCGTTTCCGCTGTCGTCGCGGATGCCGGTGAGGTCGCGTTCGGCCAGCCGCCGGGCGAAGTAGGCGCCCTGGACCGCGAAGCGGAAGCGGCGGAACGCGTCGAGGTGACCCAGCTCGGACTCGTCGAGCGGGCCCGCGGCCGAGTAGGCGTCGAGGAACTTGCCGGCTCGCTCCGGCCCACCGAGGTACATCACGGCGGAGGCGACGTCGTAGAGCACGGGGCCGCGGCACGCGCCCGTCCAGTCGATCAGGCCCACGGTGCTGGTGGCGGCGTCGTACCGGAACGCCTCGGGCGCGGGATCGGTGTGCAGGACGGACCAGGTGACGGTCAGGCGGTGGGTCGCGCAACGGGCTTGCTCGACCGCGCGCGGGAGCCAGGGGTGGTCGCTCGCGCCGGGCGCGTCGGGTGTCAGCCAGCCGTAGAACCCGCTGGTGCCCGGCTTCTGTCGGGCGGGGGCGCCGGCGTGGTGCACCTGGGCCAGGGTGGTCCCGATCCAGCGCTGCTCCTCGGCCGTCGTGCCGCCGAGCTCCCGGCCGGGGACGTGCTGGAGGAGTGCCAGCCGCTCGCCCGGCGCGACGAGCGCGCCCAGCACTGTGCGCACCGGACTGCCCGTCGTCAGGCCCGCGCGGCCGAGCCGCTCGGCGACCGAGCAGCCTGCTGCGAGCAGCTCGACGTCCGCCGCGGAGACCCGCTTGGCGACGTAGGAGATGTCACCGGCGCGAACCAGCCACGTCCTGGAGTTCATGCCTCCGTCGAGGGTGGTGACCGTGGTCGCGTCCAGCCCCCAGTGGTCCCGCAGGGCCTGGTCGAGCGCATGGGCGTCCATCTCGCCACCTTCACACCGGCTGGTGCGCCGGCCTAGGGAATAGTCGCGGTGACCTCCGCGTCGACCGCGCCCTGGGCCAGGCGCACGTGCACGCCGGCCCCGACCGTCACGTCGTCGGGACTCCGCACCACGTGGCCGTCCGCCCGCTGCACGACGGCGTAGCCGCGCTCCAGGGTCGAGGCGGGAGAAAGCGCCCTGACCTGGGCGCCGAGCCGGCCGATCTCGCCGCTCGCCCGCAGGAGCAGCGCGTCGAGGGCGTGTCGGCCGTGCCGGATCGCCTGGAGGACGTCGCGTTCGCGCGACTCCAGCATCGTCTGCGGCGTCGCGAGGACGGGGCGCGAGCGGACGCCGTCGAGCCCGCGCTGCTCGCGGTCCAGCATGGCCGCGACCGCGCCGCGCATGCGGGAGCGGGCCTGGGTCAGGCGGAGCCGCTCCTCGGAGACGTCGGGCACGATGCGCTTGGCGGCGTCGGTGGGGGTCGATGCGCGGTAGTCGGCGACCAGGTCGAGCAGCGGTGCATCGGTCTCGTGCCCGATCGCGCTGACCAGCGGCGTGCGGACCTGCGACACCGTGCGCACCAGCGACTCGTTGCTGAACGGCAGGAGGTCCTCGACCGAGCCGCCGCCGCGCGCCACGACGATGACGTCGACCCGCGGGTCCTGGTCGAGCTCGGTGATGGCGTTCGACACCTCGCGGACGGCGTTGACGCCCTGCACCGCGACCTCGCGGATCTCGAACCGCACCTGGGGCCAGCGGGCGCGGGCGTTGACCACGACGTCGTGCTCCGCCTTGGACTCGCGCCCGCAGACCAGCCCGACGACGGCGGGCAGGAACGGGAGGTTGCGCTTGCGGGAGGCGTCGAACAGGCCCTCCGCGGCGAGCACCCTCTTCAGGGCGTCGATCCGGGCCAGCAGCTCGCCCACGCCGACGGCCTTGATCTCGTTCGCCTGCATCTGCAGGGTGCCGCGCTTGGTCCAGAAGACGGGCTTGGCGTGCACCACGACGTGGTCGCCCTCGGCCGGCGGCTGCGCCAGGGTGCTCAGGACGCGCGAGAAGATCGTCACGGGCAGGGATGCGTCGGCGTCCGTGTCGCGGAGCGTGAGCCACTGCATGCCGGAACCGGGCCGCAGGTTGAACTGCACCACCTGGCCCTCGACCCAGACCGGCGGCATCTTGTCGATGTAGCCCTTGATCTTCTCCGAGAGCACGCGCACCGGCCAGGGGCTGGAGGGCGTGGTGTCGAGCGCCTTGGCGGGCAGCTCGGTCGGGAGGGTCTGCTGGGTCGGTTCCGTCACGTGTCCAACCCTGCCACCCACCACCGACACAAGCCCTCCGCACACCGCCCCTAGACTGAACCTGTGAGTGTCACGAGCCCTGAGCGCCCTGCCCGGACCAAGACGAAGCGCGTCCTGCTGGCTGCACCCCGTGGTTATTGCGCCGGCGTGGACCGCGCGGTGGTCGCCGTCGAGAAGGCCCTGGAGACCTACGGCGCGCCCGTGTACGTGCGCAAGGAGATCGTCCACAACAAGCACGTGGTCGAGACGCTGCGTGAGCGCGGCGCCATCTTCGTCAACGAGACCGACGAGGTGCCCGAGGGCAGCCGGCTCGTCTTCTCGGCGCACGGGGTGTCGCCCGCCGTGCGTGCATCGGCCGTGGCGCGGAGCCTCGACACGATCGACGCGACCTGCCCCCTGGTCACCAAGGTGCACAAGGAGGCCGTGCGGTTCGCCAAGGACGACTACGACATCCTGCTGATCGGGCACACCGGTCACGAGGAGGTCGAGGGCACCGCCGGCGAGGCGCCCGAGCACGTGCAGATCGTCAACTCGCCCGACGAGGTGGACCAGGTCGTGGTGCGCGACCCCGACAAGGTCGTGTGGATCTCGCAGACCACGCTCTCCGTGGACGAGACCATGGAGACTGTTCGCCGGCTGCGCGAGAAGTTCCCGTCGCTGCAGGACCCGCCCAGCGACGACATCTGCTACGCCACGCAGAACCGCCAGGTCGCGGTGAAGAAGCTGGCGCCCGAGTGCGACCTGGTCATCGTGGTCGGCTCGGCGAACTCGTCCAACTCGGTGCGGCTCGTCGAGGTCGCGCTCCAGGCGGGCGCCACCGCGTCGTACCGCGTGGACCGCAAGACCGAGATCAAGGACGAGTGGCTGGAGGGCGTCACCACGGTCGGCGTGACCTCGGGTGCGTCGGTCCCGGAGATCCTGGTGCAGGACGTCATCACGCACCTCGCGGAGCACGGCTTCGGCACCGTCGACGAGGTGCGGACGGCGACCGAGGACCTCATGTTCTCGCTGCCGCGCGAGCTGCGCGCCGGCCTCAAGGCCGCGGGCGAGGAGCCCAAGCGCCCGCGCCGCGAGGCCCGCAAGGAGCTCCCGCAGGCCTGAGGTCCGTTGTCTGGGCTGTGGGCCGCACCGGTGTGGTGCGGCCCGCAGCCCGACGTCGGTCGGTCAGCCCGCCGCGCTGTCCTTGTGCGCGTTCTTCTTGGCTGCCGCGTCCTCGACCGCCTCCAGTGCGCGCTTGTCGGTCACCGCGAGCTCGGTGACCTCCAGCGCCTGCACCAGGATCCCGTCGGCCTCCTGGTCCAGCGCCCGGTCGATCGCGACGACGCCGCCCTCCTCGGCGGCCAGCAGCTCGGGCTTGGTGATCGGCCGCGGCACCTCCTCGATGCCCCGGATCTCCTCGATGCCGTCCTTCTCGTCGACCACGTCGAGCTCGACCATCCGGCGGGCCGACGTGAGCACGTTGCGCTCCAGCGAGCCGATCATCTGGTTGTAGCTCTTGGTCGCCGACTCCAGCGCGCGGCCGGTCCGGGTGACGTGGCCGGTCATCGTGACCAGGCGCGCGTAGAGCTCCTTGCCGACGGTGAGCACCCGCTGCGCGTTCTCCGCGAGGGCCTCCTGCCGCCAGGCGTACGCGACGGTGCGCAGCAGCGCGAGCATCGTGGTGGGCGTGGCGATGATGACGTTCTTCTGCGCCGCGTACTCCAGCAGCTCGGGCGCGCGCTCCAGGGACGCCGACAGGAACGCCTCGGCGGGCACGAACATCACCACGAACTCCGGTGCCGGCTCGAACTGGTTCCAGTACTTCTTGCCGGCCAGGTCGTCCACGTGCTTGCGCATGTGCCGCACGTGCGCGTCGAGGCGCTGCTCGCGGTACGCGGCGTCGTCGGACTGCTGGGCCTCCAGGAAGCCCAGGAACGCGACCTTGGAGTCGACGACGACGCGCTTGCCGCCGGCGAGGTTGATGACCATGTCCGGGCGGAGGATGCCGTCCTCCGTGGTGACTTGCGCCTGCTCGGTGAAGTCGACGCGGTTGATCATGCCCGCGGACTCCACGACCTTGCGGAGCTGCAGCTCGCCCCACGCGCCGCGGGTCTGCGACGAGCGCAGCGCCGTGACCAGGTCCGCCGTGCCGTTGCGCAGGTCGGTCGAGACCTCGGCGACGTTGCGCATCTGCTCGACCAGGGCGCCCTGACCCTCGATGCGGGCCTTCTCCGCCTGGAGCACCTCGCTGCGCACCAGCTCGACAGCCTTGGTCAGCGGGTCCACCAGCGACTTCACGGCCTGCTCGCGCTGGGCGAGGGCCTGCTCCCCGGCCGACGCCGACCGCTTGAGCCGCTCCTCCGCCAGCTCCAGGAACCGCTTGCTGTTGGCGTCCAGCGCGTCGCCGGCGAGCGCCTGGAACTGCCGCCGCGCGTGCTCCTGCTCGGTGCGGGCGGCCGCGATCTGCTCGGCGGCACGCTCCCGTGCGTCGGCGATCTGCTCGTCCGCGCGGTCCCGCGCGGCCTCCACCTGGCGTTCGGCCGACTCGACCTGGGCGCGCAGACGCACGGCCTCCAGGTCCGACTCGCGCACGGCCGAGGTGCTGCGCTGCGCGTGCCCGAGCCATCCCAGCAGCGCACCGACGACGAGGGCGCCGAGGGCCAGCAGAATCGTTGCGGCGATGTCCATGGGCGACAGGCTGCCACGAGCCACCGACAGTCCCGTACGCCGACACCCCGAGCCGCCCCGATCGTCCGGTATGCGCCGGACATCGGTCCCGTATCCCCGCAGGTGACGTTGTCCGACCGGAGACGGACGGTCTATCACCCCACTCATCCTCGCGTCGGATCCGGTGCGTCGGAGGTCCCGGCTAGGTTGGTTGCCATGACGACCCCAGTCGACCCCGGCCCGCCGGGCAGCGCCGACCCCCAGGCCGCCCCGGAGCCGCCCCCGTACGACCCGTCGGCAGCGCTCAGCGTCCGCGGTCTCTGGAAGCGGTTCGGGCAGAAGATCGCCGTCTCCGGCGTCAGCCTGGACGTACCCCGCGGCTCGTTCTACGGCCTGGTCGGGCCCAACGGTGCGGGCAAGACCACCATGCTCTCGATGGCCACCGGCCTGCTCCGCCCGGACTTCGGCACGGCCTGGGTGCAGGGCGTGGACCTCTGGGCCCGCCCCGACGAGGCCAAGGCCACCCTCGGCGTCCTGCCCGACGGCGTCCGCCTCTTCGACCGCCTGACCGGCCGCCAGCTCCTCACCTACGCCGGGATGCTGCGCGGCATGGACAAGGCCACCGTCGTCGAGCGCACGAACGACCTGCTCCAGGCGTTCGACCTCGGTGCCGACGCGGACACGTTCGTCGTCGACTACTCCGCGGGCATGACCAAGAAGATCGCGCTGGGCAGCGCCATGATCCACGCCCCGCGCACCCTCGTCCTGGACGAGCCGTTCGAGGCGGTGGACCCGGTGAGCGCGGCCAACATCCGCGACATCCTCAAGGACTACGTGTCGGCCGGCGGCACCGTGATCGTCTCCAGCCACGTGATGGACCTGGTGCAGCGCATGTGCGACCACGTCGCGGTGATGGCCGCGGGGCAGGTCCTCGCCGCGGGCACCGTCGACGAGGTGCGCGGGGAGCAGAGCCTGGAGGACCGGTTCGTCGACCTCGTCGGCGGTCGCCAGCACTCGGAGGGGCTCTCATGGTTGCGCGGTTCCTGACCCTCAAGCTGACGCTGATGGGCAACACGTTCCGCAAGAGCGTGTGGCAGACGATCGGCCTGGTCGTCGCCTCGCTGTACGCCCTCAGCATCGTCGGCCTGGTAGTCGTCGCCGTCGTCGGCCTCGGCGTGCTGCAGGACCCGGCCTGGGCCGGGCTGGCCATCACGCTCGGCGGGGCCCTGACCGTCCTGGGCTGGTGGATCATCCCGATCTTCGCGTTCGGCGTCGACGCCACGCTGGACCCGCACCGGTTCGCCACCTTCGCGATCCCCCGGCGCACCCTCGTGGCCGGACTGGCCGTCGCCGGCCTGGTCTCCGTGCCCGGCATCGCGACCGTCCTGGTCGTCCTCGGCACCTCGTTCGCCTGGGTGCTGGAGCCGGGCACACTGCTGGTGGCGCTCGCCGGCGGGACGCTCGGCGTCGCGACCTGCGTCATCGGCTCCCGCGCCATCACCACGCTGCTCGCGCCCGTGCTCGAGTCCCGGCGCTACCGCGAGGTCGTCACGCTCGTGGCGCTCGTGCTGGTGGTGTCGGTCGGCCCGATGATCGGCTGGCTCGCCAACGGCGTCGAGGTCTCCATAGAGGCCGACCCCGAGGGCAGCACGGGCATGCAGCTCCTGCCCGTCTTCGAGCAGGCGGCCGGCTTCGTCGGGTGGACGCCGTTCGGCGCCGCCTGGGCGCTCGCGGGCAGCGCGCACCACGGCGACTGGGCCGGCCTGGCGGGGCGGCTCGCCGTCGCGCTCGGCACCATCGCGCTGGGCTGGCTGGTCTGGGACCGCGCGCTGGGTCGCGCGCTGGAGCGCCCACCCGTCGGGGACGGCGGCGGTGGCCGGGCGAAGGGCCTCGGCGCGTTCGGCCGGGTCCCGTTCTCGCCCACCTGGGCCGTGGCGGCGCGGACCGCCACCTACTGGTTGCGCGACCCGCGCTACTCGGGGTCCCTGGCGATCGTCCCGCTGCTGCCCGTGATCATGTACTTCTCCGGCCAGAGCACGGGCAACTACTTCCTGCTGCTCGCGACGGGGCCGTTCGTGGCCTGGATCCTGGGCTTCAGCATCTCCAACGACATCGCCTACGACAACACGGCGTTCGCGCTGCACGTCGCCTCCGGCGTCGACGGCCGGGCGGACCGGTGGGGCCGGGCCATCCCGATGCTCACGGTGGGTCCCCTGGTCAGCGCGGCCACGGTGATCGCGTCGGTCTGGGTGGCCGACGCGTGGCACCTCACGCTGCCGCTGCTGGGGCTGGCCCTCGGCTCCCTGCTGGTCAGCACGGCCGTGGCGTGCGCGGTCTCCGCGCGGCTCGTCTACCCGGTGGCCAAGCCGGGGGAGAGCCCGCTGAAGTCCCCGCAGGGTGCCGCCGTGGCCACCATGGTGTCGCAGGGCATCGGTTTCGTGATCACGCTGGGGCTGTCGGTCCCGGTGTTCGCCGTGGGGATCGCGGCCCTGGTGCTGGGCGGGGTGCTGTGGGGCGTCGCGACCCTGGTGGTCGGCGTCGTGTACGGCGTGCTCGTCCTGGTGCTGGCGGTGCGGTTCGGCGCCCGCGTGTACGACCGGCGGCTGCCGGAGCTGTTGCAGCAGGTGCAGTCGTTCCCCTGATCTCCGGCGCGGCCCGTGCGGCCTGGGCCTGAGGTCCGGGGCGCGCGGGCCGGATGTCAGAGGCTCGGCGTAGCGTCGCCCGCATGAATCAGATCACAGGACGCGTCGACGGCATCGAGGGCGCCGACCTCCGCGGGGCCGTCGTGCGCGACGCCGACCTGAGCGGCGCCTCGTTCCGCGAGGTCGCCCTGAACGGCGTGCGGATGCGCGGCGTCGAGCTGGCCGGCGCCGACATCGACGGCTATGTCTACGATCTGCGCATCAACGGCGTCGAGGTCGAGCCCCTGATCGAGGCGGAGCTGAACAAGCGGTACCCGGAGCGCGCGCTGCTCCAGGACCGCACGATCGCCGGCCTCCGCGCGGCCCTGGACGCCTACGAGCGCATGTGGGAGGCCACGGTCGAGCGGGTCGCCTCGATGCCCCCGGGCACGGTGGACGTCTCGGTCGACGACGAGTGGTCGTTCGCCCAGACCCTCCGTCACCTGGTGTTCTGCACCGACGGCTGGCTGCGCTGGGGCGCGCAGGGCCGGCGCGACGACGTGTTCTGGCCAGCCGGCGTGCCGCACTCAGGGTTCGCCGCCGGGGCGCCGAGCATCGGGATCGACCCGGCCGCGGCGCCGTCGTACGAAGAGGTGCTGGAGGTGCGCCGAGGCCGGCTGCGCGAGGTGCGGGAGTATCTGGCCGCCGCCTCGCCGGAGCAGGCGGGCAGCCCGGCGGAGCCGCCCCCGTGGATGGACCAGTCCGAGGCCTTCGTCGCGGCCCAGTGCGTGGGGGTGGTCCTCTCCGAGGAGTGGGAGCATCACCGGTTCGCGACCCGGGACCTGGACCTGATCGACGCGGGCGCCGCTCCGTCCACGTAAACTTGCGCGACGTGGCTCTCACTATCGGCATCGTCGGCCTGCCCAACGTCGGCAAGTCCACCCTCTTCAACGCTCTGACCCGCAACCAGGTGCTCGCGGCGAACTACCCGTTCGCCACGATCGAGCCCAACGTCGGCGTGGTCTCGCTGCCCGACGAGCGGCTGAACAAGCTGGCCGAGATCTTCGAGAGCCAGCGGATCCTGCCGGCCACGGTGTCGTTCGTCGACATCGCGGGCATCGTCAAGGGCGCCTCCGAGGGTGAGGGCCTGGGCAACAAGTTCCTGGCGAACATCCGCGAGGCGGACGCGATCTGCCAGGTCACGCGTGCCTTCGACGACCCCGACGTGGTCCGGGTCGACGGCTCGCTCGACGCCCCCGGCGACATCGAGACGATCTCCACCGAGCTCATCCTGGCCGACCTCCAGACCCTCGAGAAGGCCCTGCCGAGGATGGAGAAGGAGGTCAAGATCAAGCGCGGCGACCCCGTCCTGTACGCGGCCGCCAAGAAGGCGCAGGAGATCCTCGACAGCGGCGTGACGCTGTACCAGGGCGCCGCGGACGCCGGCCTGGACCTCGCCGAGATCGCCAGCCTCCAGCTCATGACGGCGAAGCCGTTCATCTACGTCTTCAACACGGACGACGCCGGCCTGGCCGACACCGCCTCCCAGGAGGCGCTGCGCAAGGTCGTCGCGCCGGCGCAGGCCATCTTCCTGGACGCGAAGTTCGAGTCCGAACTCGTGGAACTCGAGCCCGACGAGGCTGCCGAGATGCTCGCGGAGACCGGCCAGGAGGAGTCCGGCCTGGACCAGCTCGCCCGCGTCGGCTTCGACACGCTCGGCCTGCAGACCTACCTGACGGCCGGCCCCAAGGAGTCGCGCGCGTGGACGATCCACCGCGGCTGGACGGCACCGCAGGCCGCCGGTGTGATCCACACCGACTTCGAGCGCGGCTTCATCAAGGCCGAGGTCATCTCCTTCGACGACCTCGTCGAGACCGGCTCCGTGGCCGCGGCGAAGGCGGCGGGCAAGGCCCGCATCGAGGGCAAGGACTACGTCATGCAGGACGGCGACGTGGTGGAGTTCAGGTTCAACGTCTGAGCATCACCCCGGTTTCGGCCTGGTCCTCTGACCAGGCCAAATGCCGGTTGACCTGCGGTAACGCTTCTGAGCCCTCGGGACAGCGGTGGACGGAAGTGGCCTCCAGGGGCCGCCCATTCCCCCATGGTTCCCCCACAAGGAGCAGGCAGGACACCTGACCGGTGGAGAGGACCGTGCCGGCGGTTTGGAAGGCAGGTGCGCCGGCAGCCGACCGCGTCTGCAGGCCGCTATCGTGCGGGCGTGACTGTTGCCCGCACGCTGCTGTTCCTCGACGTCGACGGGACCCTGTTGCCGTTCGGCGGGCCCGGGATGCTGCCTCAGCCGCGCGACGGTAAGCCTGAGGACCCCGACGCGCCGCGCCCGGAGCTCGACTTCATCGATCCGGCGCTCGGTCCGCTGCTGCTGGCCCTTGGCGTCGACCTGGTGTGGGCCACGGCCTGGATGGGTGACGCGAACGAAGTGATCGCGCCGCGGGCCGGGCTGCCAGAACTGCCGGTCGCGGACCTGCCGCCCTATGGCGAGGGCCACCCGGATGGTCTGGGGTGGAAGACACGCGCCCTCGTCCGGGCTGCGGCGGGCCGACCGTTCGTTTGGGTCGACGACGTCCTCACGGAGACCGACCGCCGGTTCGTCGAGGCGGAGCATCCTGGGCCCGCGCTGCTGTTCCAGGTCGAATCGTCTGTCGGGCTGACTGCCGATGGCGTCGCCGAGATCGCGACATGGCTGCAAGGGCGGGAGCCGTGAGGTCATGACGCAAGACGCTCATCGGATCGATGGGTTCCGGCCGGTCGCCGCCCCACTGGCCGCGCTCACGTGGATCCCGCAGGACGTCCGTGAGGAAGGAGACCTCTGTGGAATGGACGCTTCAGGCTGGGAGGACGACACGTGGATCCTGCACGACCTGACGGTTCCGATCGACCTCGCGGATCGCGAGAAAGGGCCGCGGCGCAGGCGCCGATGGCGCGACGTCACCGACGCCGATCTGGCGGCAACGTCGAAGGCAAAGGGGTGGCCGCCGAACTCGATGTACCTGATCAGAGATCTTCGCTGGCCGGACATCGAGATTAATGAGGGTATCTTCGGCGGCGAGTCGCTGACAGCGCTACTCGATGTCTTGGGCGGGTTCTACGGCCCTGACGTAGCGTGCCTCGCCTATTACGGGATGGTGCCCGCCAACGAGTACGAAAGGCTCACCGTTCTGGAGGGACCGCTGTCGGCCATCGGCAGCCTGACGCTCAATGAAGACCTGTTCCGCGGTCTGAGCCCGTCGAACTGGTGGCCCGCGGACCGGTCCTGGTTCGTGTGGACGGACTACGACCTCACGGCGACTCGAGTGTCCGGATCTCGCGCGCTGATTGAAGCGGTCCGCTCGCACCCGCGGCTGGAGACTCTCGACTGGCAGTGGCCCGAAGGAAGTCGAACCCCGGCTGACCGTCGTCGTGTGCGCGGGTGACGGCGGCAGGTCCTTCCTGGCGCCGAGGCCAATATGGGACCATTCGCCCACGAGGGTGAGGGGGTGGCGCCGTGCATGGTCTTGTAATCGGCCGCAGTTCCATCGGAACCAGCTCGCTCAGGCGCGGGCTCACCATGCTCATGGCGACGTTCATTCTCCTGACCGGATGTTCGTCGGTGGCGGATTCGGACGAGCTCCTCACGAGTTTTGCCTCTGTGCGGTCGAAGCTCGTAGCCGCGGGGTTCGACGACGCGGGAGTGCACGCCGGGCGCCGGGAGTACATCGAACATCCCGAGGAGTCGGTCGACATCGTGACGGTCGTGCTGCTGCACGACTCCATGGATGCTGACGTCGCGCGGAAGACGGCTGCCACGGTGGTGTGGAACGAACTGCCGATGAGGTTCGACATCCTCGCGATCGAGTACCAGGGTGAGGCCCGGGAGATCGAGTACGACTGGTTGGCGAACGAGCTCGGACCGCGGCCTGCCGGTCTCAACGACACGAGGGTGGGAGACCACATGGCCGGCGTGGGGAACACCCTGATCGTCGCCGGCGGAATTGCTCTCGCGGTCCTCCTGATCGTGGCTGCACCTGTCGTTGTGCTGATCCGAAGGAACCTCAGGAAGAAGGCGCAGCTGCCCGTGTCGGGGCATGAAGCTCTCCGAGACGCGCACTCCGGTCCTGAACGGTCGAAGTAGCGCAACGCACATCACCTTCGAAGCTCCAGGATTGCGGCATCTAGGCCTTTCGAAAGGTGCGCTGGTCAGACAGGTAGCTCACCGACTTGGGTATCGGATGACGGGCCAGTCATCCCCAGTCGGGTACTGGATGCTGTCTCGGCGGACGTACGCCGTGCGAACTCGCGGACGTCCCACCGCGACGTAGCCCTTGTATGGGGGGATCCAGAACACAGAGCTTTCCCAGTTGGCACGCTCGTACAGGGAATCGAGAGTCCCGACGATCCAGCCCCGCAGCCATGCGTCGTCCAGTCCGAACAACTTCAGTGCGTCGTCGAAGCTGTCTGGTCCGTCAACGTCGCGCGGCGTGGCGGTGGCAACCGAGGCTGCGGTGGAGTCCATCGCAACATGGTCGCGACTTGCGCGGGGCCCGTCACGGAATCAGGAGGGCGAAGTCGCGCCGATCGCCCCGTCTCAGGCGACTACATCATCTGTTCGATGTCTTGCTGCGGCTTACTCGTAGAGCGTCGCGGCCCTGAGTGCGTCATCGATGACTTCCCAGCCGTTCCGCGGCGGATGACGGGGGTAGTGCCCGTCGGAGTTCTCGATCCACCCGGCGAGTGCTTCGAGGTACTTGTGCAGTGTCGGGTTGTGCCAAGGCACATCCGACGCCGATTCGATCGCTAGGGCTCGGGCGGTCTCGACCACAGCGTGCTTGCCGGAACTGAGAGGGGCTGAGGGGCATCCGCCAGCGTCGCATTCCTCGTCGACGTCGAACTCGCCGTGCTCGAACTCGTAGTGAAAACACACGTAATGCATCTGCTCGAAGACGTCGTACTCGGCAGCGCTTACGGCCACGCGTCGATGGCACCGACGGCACAGGAGCTCCATGTAGCGATCTTGGCAGAGTGGGCGGGCCCGGCGGGGCCTGTCGTCACAACCGAGGGGGCGGAACGCACCGCATGTGCCCGACCTGGTGACAGCCCGTCAGGTGCACCTGGCTGGCCCGTTGAACTGCGGTAAACGCATCTGAGCCCTCGGGACAGCGGTGGACAGAAGTGGCCTCCAGGGGCCGTCCATTTCCCCGCGGTTCCCACACGGGGCGTTATCCGGTCAGGCAGCCTCCGCCGCCGGCGCGAGCGTGGCCGCCAACACCCGCCACCCCTCGTCCGAACGCACCCAGAGCCGCGTGTAGATCAACCGCGCGGAGACGGCGGCGCCGCCCTGGATCGCATCCACTGCGGCGACCAGCCTGGTCACTCCGCTCACGGCGTCCTCCTGGACG
Source organism: Promicromonospora sp. NPDC060204 (assembly GCF_042728455.1). Classification (NCBI taxonomy): domain Bacteria; kingdom Bacillati; phylum Actinomycetota; class Actinomycetes; order Micrococcales; family Promicromonosporaceae; genus Promicromonospora; species Promicromonospora sp. NPDC060204. Next base: position 15,321 of record NZ_JBHWZO010000020.1, on the reverse strand, counting down.
TCCAGCGATTCCTCCTCCAGGCGGGTGATCTGAAGCGAACCCGAGCGGTAGCTCTCCAGGTCGTCCTCCTTGGAGAACACCGACCCGTCCGGGCCGCTGCCGACGCAACGAGGATGCAGCAATGCGTCCAACGCGTTGACGTCGCCGGCCCGCTGGGCGGCTTGGAGCGCGTGCTCTGCGGCAAGAAGGCTCATCGCCCGAGTCTAGGCACCGGGACCGGACGATTGAGGGCATATCTCCCGCAAGCGAAATCGCGACAGACCCGTCCCTATGGACACGGCCGGGGGCCGGGCCGCGCCTCAACGGGCGCACCCGACCCCCACCCGAGAACCGATCAGTGCCGGCTGTTCACCGCCTCCAGCGCCTTCTTGTACCCCCGCAGCTCCCGCCACGTCGAGCCCTCGTCGAGGCGCGCGGCCTCGGCGTCGGCCAGCAGGTCGCCGACCGTGCCGCCACCGGCGACCCGGTCCTCCAGGGCGACCGAGCCCGCCGAGACGTTGAGCCACACACCCAGCAGCTGCCGGTCGAACGCGTCGACCCGCTCGTCGTGGTGGCGCGCCCACAGCACCTGCAGGGCGTCGTCCAGCGTGCTCAGGTCGACCGTCTCGTCGAACACGTCGCTCTGCGCGCGGGTGCTCGACAGGAAGCACAACAGTTCGTCGCTCGTGTGGTCCGGGTTCCTGACCTGCCGGTACTCCGACGTCCAGTATCCGGCGCCGCGGGTCACAGGCTCCGGCGTCGGCTCCGCGCCGGTCGGCGTGCCGTAGACCTCGAGCTCGTAGAGGGAGAAGCCCCACTGCGTCGCGCGCTCTGTCGCGTAGAGGCGCACGTGCCGGGCCGTGCCCGAGAGGTCGATCTCGTCGAAGAAACCGTCGCCGTCGGTGACGGTGTGCACCGTGGTCCAGGTCTCGCCGTCCGGCGAGGTCTGGATCTCGTAGCCCGACGCGTACGCCGTCTCCCAGTCGATCACGACGCGACTGAGGTCGTACTCGGCCCCGAGGTCCACCGCGATCCACTCCGGCTCGCTCCACTGGCTGCCCCACCGGGTGCCGGCGTTGCCGTCCACCGCCTTGTCGCCGGTGCGCGTGGGGTCGTCGATGCTGGACGTGGTCACCGGTCGGCCAAGCGCCAGCGACGGACCGTCGTCGGGTTCGCAGACGTCGCCCCCGCCGTCGGCCAGGTAGCAGCGCAGGTACCGGTAGGACTCCGCGGAGGTCTCGAACGACGGCGCGTTGTCCCACTCGTAGGTGTAGTACTCCACGTACGGCTCGGACGCAGCGATGATCGCGGGCAGGTCGATGTCACCGCTGCCCAGGGCGACCTGCCTCATGTCGCCCTCGGCGTTGACGTTCACGGCGTCCTTGACGTGCAGGAGCTCGATGCGGTCCCCGTACTCCTCGATCCACGCCGGGACGTCGAGGCCGGCGTCCGCGGCCCAGCCGACGTCGAGCTCGAACGTGACGTAGCGCGGGTCGGTGTTCTCCTCGATGACCTGCCAGGCGCTGACCGTCTCGCCCGTCTCCGGGTCCGGGTAGCGCGTGGTGAACTCGCTCTGGTGGTTGTGCAGCACGATCTTGCCCGCGCCGTGCTCGTGCGCGTACTGGCCGAGCTCGTTGACGTACGCCGCGGTCGCGACCGCTTCCGCGTAGGTGCCGTAGTTGCCGGCCATCCCGCCGGTCCCGATGTAGTCCTGGCCCAGGGCGACGGCGTAGTCGACCGTGGCGGGCCACGTGTTCCGGTCTGTGCTGCCGTGGCTCGAGGAGACCTCGAGGCCGTACCTGTCGAGGATCGCCTTGTAGTCGTCGACCGGCATCGAATAGGGCTGGTTGAACGGCTCGACGTTGGTGAAGCCCGCGTTCGCCACCTCGCCGAGCACGCGGTCGATCGTCTCGGGCGTCGGTGTGCCGGACCCGAGCTCACCGACATGGGTGTACAGCTGGATGGAGATCTTGGAGTCGGGCAGCCCGTCGCCCTCTCCACACTCCTGGGCTGCCGTGGTGGTCGGCGTAGGGGCCGCGAGGGTGGAAGGAGCGGCGACGGCCGGGGCCCCGGCGAGTACGCCCGCGAGGAGCGCACCGCCCGTCAGGGCCGTGGTGAGGCGGCGCGCACGACGCGAATCTAGCGAGATTTGCATGGATGCTCCGATTGACGACTTTGTCGGTTGATAGCGACGACCATGCGACTTCTGCCGCTATACGTGCAAAAGTAGAATGGTGGTCGGCCGATGTGGTGTCAAGGGTGGAGCGAGTCCAGGCGTCCGGGAGCGCCCAGGTCAGAGGGCGATCGACAGCTCCTGGTCGCCGGCGGCCAGCGTGAGGTCCGCCGCGCCGCCGCCCGCGGTGAGCCGGAAGTCCCCCGCGAAGGCGTCGACCTCGATCCGGCCGCGCTCGTCGGTGCGTGCCGTCGTCGGCGGGAGCCACCACGCGCCCTTGATCAGGCCCTTCAATGCCTCGTATGCGGGCTTGGGCGTGTGGTCGGCGCGGACGAGCCCGCACGGCGCGCCCAGCCAGGCGCCCTCGTCGGTGAGCCCCCAGTAGTTGACGGCCTGGACGGCGGGGTGCGCGACGAGCTGGCTGTAGTGGCGCAAGATCTCGTCGGCCTGCCGGGCCTCGCCCTCGGGGGTCGAGGGCCAGTGGTCGACGACGTAGTCGTTGAGGTCGGTGATCTCGGCCGGCATGAGGTCGCCGGACAGCAGCGTGTTCTCGGTGAGGTGCAGCGGCAGCCCGAAGCGGCTGAACCGGTCGAGCACGTCGGCGAAGTACTCCTCGCCGCGGTAGCCCTGGTGCATGTGCGACTGCAGCCCGATCGCGTCGATCCGGATCCCGGCCGCCAGCACCTCCTCGACGAGGCGCTCGTAGTCGGCCGAGAGGTTGAAGTCGTTGAGCACGAGCGAGACCGGCCGGTCCGTGTCGCGGGCGGCCTCCCGGGCGGTGTCGACCGCGAGCCGGACCATGCCGACCCGCCCGAGCCGCTGTGCCAGCCGCGTGATCGCGTTCTCCTCCCGGTCGAACACCGGCATGATCACCACCTCGTTGATGGCGTCCCACGTGGGCACGACGTCGCCGAGCGTGGACACCTCGCGGGTGATCCGGAGCCGGATCTCGTGCTCGACCTCGTCGTCGGAGAGGTGGAGGAGCCAGCTGGGCGCCAGCGTGTGCCACAGCAGCGGGTGGCCCTTGACGGCGACGCCGCGCTCGGCGAACCACTCCGCGGTGCGGCGCAGCCGCTCGGTGTCGGGCGCGCCGCGCACCGGCTCGAACCCGCGCCAGTAGAACGGCAGCGTCACCTGGTTGAACAGGTCGAACCAGAGCGGTGCGACCGCGCGCGCGGCTTCGACCGACGCCCCGCCGAACGGCGAGGAGGGCGGGGTCGTGCCGAGGTCGTTGGCCAGGCCGACGAAGTCGAAGCCGATGTTGCCGAAGAGGAACGCGTGCCCCGTCTGCTCGACGCGGACCTCCTGCCCTGCCAGCGGCCGGCCCGCACCGTCGGTGACCGTGACGGTGGCCCGGGTGTGCCGGTGGGAGTTGCGGGGATCGGCGGTGATCGCGACGCGATGGTTCATGGAAAGTTTCCTTAACGGGAGTTCAGTGTTGCGGGCGGGCGTTCGCGCGGCGTCACCGCCGTGGTGTCACTGCCGCGGGGCGGCCGTCGAGCGGCGCTCGACGAGCGACGTCGCCAGCTCGGTGCGCAGGGCGGGGCGCAGCTCGTTGCGGGACATCTCGATGACGATGCGCGCCGCCTCGCGGCCCATCTCGAGCAGGGGCTGGCGCACGGTGGTCAGGTGCGGCGTGACCCACTGGCACAGCTCGACGTCGTCGAACCCGACGACGGACACGTCCGCCGGCACCGAGAGCCCGAGCTCCTCGGCGGCGAGGTAGACACCGTAGGCCTGCTCGTCCGAGCCGGAGACGACGGCGGTCGGGCGGTCCGGGAGCGACAGCAGCTCGCGGCCGTGCTCGCGGCCGCCGCCGACCAGCGAGTCGCCGTTGCGGACCAGCGCCTCGTCGACGGGCAGGCCGTGCCGCTGCAGCGCGCTGCGGTACCCGTCGAGACGGTCGCGGTGCGCCTCCTCGTCCATCGGGCCGGTGATCACGGCGATCCGGGTGTGGCCGAGGGCGATGAGGTGCTCCGTCGCGTCGCGCCCGCCGGCCCAGTTCGTGGCGGCGACCGTCGGGAGCGACGGGGGAGCTGCGCCTATCGGGTCCACGAGCACTACGGGCACGCGCAGTCGGGACAGCTCGGACTCGACCGACTCCTGCACGTGCGCCGCCACCAGGACGACGCCCTCCGAGCCGCGCTCGGCGAGGTGGTCGACCCAGGCCGCCGTGCCGAACGAGTCGCCGCTGGAGGTGGTGAGCACCAGGTCGAGGCCGAGCCGGGCGGCCTCCGTCTGGGCGCCGCGCAGCAGCGTCGTGGCCCACTGGGTGTCGAGGGTCTCGATCACGAAGTCGACGAGGCCGCTCCCGGCACCCGGGTGCGGGCGGCGCTGCTCGTAGCCGCGCTCGGCGAGCACCTCCTCCACCTGGCGGCGCGTGGCCGCGGAGACTCCCGGGCGGCCGTTGAGGACCTTGGAGACCGTGGGGGCCGAGACCCCGGCGGCCTCGGCGACCTCGGCGATGGTGACGCCGCCGCGCCGCTCCCTCTTTCCCGCGCCGGCCTCGGGCCTCGTGGCCGTCCCTGTCATCTCGCGCCCTTCCTCGGTGTTGAACAGCGTGCACGACGGGTGTTGACGCCGTCGTGGCACGGACTCTATCGTACCGCCAAGCGAAAGTCTTAAAGAAACTTTCGCGCCTCGCTGAGACCGCAGCGGTCGCGAGGACGAGGAAAGGATGCAGAGATGCAGACGTCGAAGAAGACGTTGTCCGGCCGTCGTGTCGGTGCTGTCGCGGCGGTGGCCACGGCGAGCCTCCTCCTGGCGGCGTGCACCCCGAGCGCGATGGGCGGCCAGGGCGGAGCCGTGAGCGGTGACGCGACCAAGGGCAGCATCACCTGGTGGGGCTGGACGCCCGACGCGAACAACGCGGAGAAGCTGATCGCGGCCTTCAACGAGGAGTACCCCGACATCGAGGTCGAGTTCGTCTCGAAGCCGATCGACAGCTACGACTCCGTGCTGTCGCCGGCGATCACGTCGTCGGACGGGCCGGACGTGTTCAACGTCGCGCCGGGCTCGGCGAACGGCGGCGTCGACACCTTCGGGCCGGGAGCGATCGACCTCACGCCGGCGGTCGAGAAGGCGCTCGGTCCCGACTGGGCGACCAAGGTCTCCGAGCTCGGCGTCAGCGGCCTGACCGTGGACGACAAGCTGGTGGGGCTGTCCGCCGGCGCCGTCTACTCGGGAAACCTCTGGATCAACCAGGGGATCTTCGACGAGTACGGCCTCGAACCCCCGACCGACCTCGCCTCCTGGAAGCAGGTGTGCGACACCCTCGAGGCGGCCGGCGAGGGCTGCTTCGTCCAGGGCGCCGGGCAGTGGGCGTTCGACATGGACACCTTCGAGGCCATCGTCGAGAACATCGAGCCCGGGCTGTACCAGAAGGCCTCGCTCGGGGAGGCGTCGTACACCGAGGGCGACTCCGGCCAGAAGTTCACGCAGGCGATGGAGACCTGGAAGTCGCTGTTCGACGAGGGGATCATGCAGGACGGCGCCGTCGGCCTGCAGCAGTACCCCGACGCGAACAACGAGTTCATGCAGGGCAAGTACGCCATGATCATGATGGGTTCCTGGTACACCCAGTACGCGGTGAAGGACTCGATGGTCACGGCCATGGAGGCCGCCGGCGTGTCGGACCCGGAGCCGATCACCCTCGTCCCCGTGGACTTCCCCGACCTCGCCGGGACCGGCCAGGTGGGCAACATGTTCGGTGACGCGGACTACGGCCTCGCCGTCTCCGGCCGCTCGGACAACCAGGCGGCGGCCACCACGTTCGTCACCTGGCTTTCGACGTCGCAGGCCGGCCAGCAGTCCGTGGCGAACACGCTGAACAACATCCCCGCCCTGCAGGGCGTCACCCCCGACTGGGACCAGATCGACCTCGTGGACCCGGCCGCGCAGGCGGACGTGCTGTCCGCCTACAGCGAGCAGGCCGCGGCGGCCACGCAACCGCGGTTCGCCTCCGTCAGCTCCGAGCTCAACACGGGCTTCCGCGACGCGCTGGTCGGCGTCGCGAGCGGGGACGTGTCGATCCCGGACGCGCTCCAGACCCTCCAGGGCGTCGTCGACGCGGAGTGAACGACCGGGGTGGGCCGGCCGATCCCCTTGCGGACGGCCCACCCCTTCCTCCCGGCACGAGCCTCCCGGCACGAGCCGCCCGGCGCGGCGTCGTCCGACCCTCAACCCACCCGAAGGACAAGTGATGAGCCTCAGCGCAACGCTGCCTGACGCCGCGAAACCCACCGGGGGCGCGCCCGTCGCGCGACCCCGCCGCCACGGGCTGAAGCCGACGGCCAACGGCCTGCCGTGGATCCTGCCCGCGGTCGTCGTGGTGGTCGGGCTGATCTACTTCTCGATCGGCTACACCGGCTACGTCTCGACCCTCGACTGGAACGGCTTCATCCTCACGGAGCCCACGTTCCTGGGGCTCGCGAACTTTGCCGAGATGTTCGGCGACCCCGTCTTCTGGAAGGCGCTGGAGCACACGGCCGTCTTCTACGTGGTCACGTTCACCGTGCAGACGGCGCTCGGCTTCACGTTCGCGGCGCTCATGCACTCCCAGGTCTACCTGCGCGGCGTGTACAAGGTCGTGATCTTCGTGCCGACCGTGCTCGCCCCCGCCACGATGGCGCCCGTCTTCCGCCAGATCTTCGACGCGGACGGCCAGCTCAACACGTTGCTGAGGGCCGTCGGGCTCGACGGCCTCGCGCAGACCTGGCTGGCCGGCGGCACCACGGCGATGGCCGTGGTCATGCTCGCCACGATCTGGCAGTGGACCGGGCTCACGTTCATCCTCTTCTACGCCGCCATGAGCCAGATCGACACCGAGGTGCTCGAGGCGGCCCGGGTGGACGGCGCCGGCAACCTGCGGACCCTGTGGTCGATCGTGTGGCCGATGTGCCGGGGCACCACGGTCGCGCTGGCGACCCTCGGCCTCATCGGGGCCCTGAAGACGTTCGACTGGCCGTACCTCATCACCAAGGGCGGCCCCAACTACGCGACCGAGTTCCTGGGCACGTACATCTACCACACGATGCTGTCGGAGAAGCGGTTCGGCTACGCCGCCGCGATCTCGGTCGCCCTCCTGGTCCTCGCACTCGCCTGCGGCGTCCTCATGTCGCTGCGCAACCGCCGTGAGGGAAGGGCCTGACCATGCTCGTGACACGTTCGCGCACCTCGAGGGTCGTCATCCAGATCGTCGTGACCCTGCTGGCGCTGCCGTTCCTGGCGCCGCTGGTGGCGATGGTCCAGGGGTCGCTCGGTGGCCGGGGCCTCGGCAACTACGTCAAGGTCTGGGAGACGGGGGTCCTGCCCACCTACCTGCTCAACTCCGTGTTGATCTCGGTCTTCGCGATCCTCATCGTCTACGCCTGCACCATGCTCGCCGCGTTCGGCTTCTCCAAGCTGCGCATCGCGGGCAAGGAGGTCTGGTTCTGGGCTCTGCTGCTGGCGCTGACCATGCCCGAGGCGGTGCTGTTGACGCCGCTGTTCGTCACCGCGTCGGCCTTCGACATGTACAACCAGCTCGTCGCGGTGATCCTGCCGGTCGCCGCGCTGCAGATCCCGTTCACGGTGCTGCTGGCCCGCAACTTCTACGACGGCATCCCCTCGGAGATCATGGAGGCCGCCCGCGTCGACGGCGCCAACATCTGGCAGGTCTTCTGGCAGGTCGTCCTGCCGCTGACCCGCCCGATCGCCGCCGCGATCGTCGTCCTGACGCTCATCTCCGCGTGGAACGCGTACCTGCTGCCGATGCTCATGCTCAACGACCCCGGCCGGCAGGTCCTGACCCTGCTCCCGTCGTACTTCGTCAGCCAGTACACGAACGACCAGACCGGGGTGCTCGCCGCGGCGGTCATCGCCGCCGTCCCCATGCTCGTCGCCTACCTCGCGCTCCAGAAGTACTTCGAGCGCGGCCTCGCGGCGGGCGCGCTCAAGTGAACCGCGCTCAGGCGAACCGGGCTCAGGCAAACATGGAGGGAGTCCCCATGGGGCTGCTCGAAGGACGGCTCGCCGTCGTCACGGCGGGGACGGCCGGCATCGGCCTGGCCGTCGCGACCCGCTTCGTCGCGGAGGGCGCGACGGTCGTGGTGACCTCGCCGTCCGCGGCCTCGGTCGACGCGGCCGTCGCCCGGCTCGGGCCGCGCGCGGTCGGCGTCGTGGGCGACGCGTCCAACGTCGCGGACCTGGAGCGGCTGGCGGACGCCGTCGGCCGGCTCGGCCGGAAGGTCGACGTGCTGCACGTCAACGCGGGCCGCGACGTCGAGCCCACCCCGGTGAGCGAGCTGACGCCGGAGCAGTTCGACGCCGTCGTGGGGCTGAACTTCCGGGGCGCGCTCTTCACGGTGCGGGCGCTGGCCGGGCACCTGGCCGACGGCGCGTCGATCGTGCTGACGTCGTCGATCGCCGGCACCAACGGCGGCCCCGGCCACGCCGTCTACAACGCGAGCAAGGCCGCCGTGCGCTCCCTGGCCCGCACCCTGACCGCCGAGCTCGGCCACCGCGGGATCCGGGCGAACGCCGTGAGCCCGGGTCCGACCCGGACCGCCGCCTTCGACGCGTTCACCGGCGGGTCGGACGCCGTCGAGGCGGCGGTCGTCGCGCAGATCCCGTTGCGCCGCGTCGGTCGTCCGGAGGAGGTCGCGGCCGCCGTGTGCTTCCTCGCGAGCGACGAGTCGAGCTTCGTCGCGGGCACGGAGCTGACCGTCGACGGCGGCATGAGCCAGGTCTGACCCGGGACCCGACCCGGCCCCGGACCCGGACCCCGGATCGATCGACACACCCAGACGTTTCACCGAGAGGACACCACGAATGAGCAACCCCGTACGTTTCGCCGTCATCGGCAGCGGGTGGCGCGCGCAGTTCCACCTGCGCGTGGCCGCCGCCGACCCCACCCGGCTCGAGGCGGTCGCCGTCATGGCGCGCGACCAGGCGAAGGCCGACGCGATCGCCGCCCGCCACGGCGTGCCCGGCGTCACCACGATCGAAGACCTCCTCGCCCACGAGCCGGAGTTCGTGGTCGCCGACGTCTCGTGGCCCGCCATGCCCGGCATCCTCAAGGAGCTGAGCGCCCGCGGCGTCCGGGTGCTGGCCGAGACCCCGCCCGCGCCCGACCTGGCCGGCCTGCGCGACCTGTGGACGACGATCAAGGACCAGTCCCTCGTCCAGGTGGCCGAGCAGTACGTGCTGATGCCCGGCCACGCCGCCCGGCTGGCGGTGATCGCCGGCGGCGTCATCGGCACGCCGCAGGCGGTCGAGGTCGCCTCGACGCACCTGTACCACGCGACCTCCCTGATCCGTGCGTTCCTCGCGGTGGGGACCGACCGGGCGGTCGTGTCCGGGCGCTCCTTCGAGACCCGGATGGCCCTGCCGCTCGGGTTCGACGGCTGGAACACCGACCCGCAGCCCGAGGTGCAGACCTCCACCTACGCGACCCTCGACTTCGGCGACGGGCGCGTGGGCGTGTACGACTTCATGAACATGCAGTGGTGGAACCCGCTGCTGGCGCGTCGCGTCGTGGTGCGCGGCACCCTCGGCGAGCTGGTCGACGACACCGTGACCTCGTGGGACGGCCGCGACCCCGTCACGTCGCGGATCGAGTACCGCCGGACCGGCGTCGACATGAACCTGGAGGGCAACGAGGTGGTCCACGCCTCGTTCAACGCCACGGTGGTGTGGCGCAACGCCTGGGTCGGCACCCGCCTCTCGGAGGACGACCTGGCCGTCGCCGACCACCTGGTCGCCGTCGGGGCGTGGGCGCGCGGTGAGGCGGAGGGCCCCTACTCGCTCGCCGCCGCCTGCCAGGACCACGCGCTCGGTCTCGCGATCGAGGAGTCGGCACGCACGCACCAGGACGTCGTCGTCGAGGGCGAGCCGTGGGCATGAGCGCCCCGGTGCCCGTCGGCGGGCTGATCCAGGTGGCGCTCGTCGTCGAGGACATCGAGGTGTCCCTCGACCGGTGGTGCGCCCTGTTCGACATCGAGCGGCCCGAGGTCGTCACGATGGGCCGCCCCAACCACGACGAGACCTACCGGGGGCAGCCGGCCGACTACCGCCTGCGGCTCGCCGTGATCACGGTCCCCGGCAGCCAGGTCGTCATCGAGCTCAACGAGCCCGACGCCAACCCGTCCACGTTCCGCGAGTTCCTGACCGAGCACGGCGAGGGCGTCCACCACCTCGGCTTCGCCGTCGGCGACGCCCGCGACGCGGTCGTGGCCGGACTCGGGACGGCGGGCTTCGCCAAGCGCGTCGAGGCCTACTACCCGGGAGGCTCCTGGACCGTCATGGACACCGAGGCCGCGCTCGGCGTCAACCTCAACATCAAGCCGCACGCCTGATGTTCGTCGACACCCACGTGCACCTCTGGGACCGGCGCGAGCGCGACCTCGGGTACGGGTGGCTGGACGGCGACGACTTCCCCTTCGGGGACCTGGTCGCCGTCCGCACGGCCCGCTTCTCGGTACCCGAGCTGCGGGCGGAGGGGCGTCTGGCGGGCCTCACCAAGGTGGTGCACATGAACGCCGCGTCCACCGCCGCCGACCCCGTCGCGGAGACCGCCTGGCTCCAGTGGCTGTCCGACGAGACGGGCTGGCCCGACGCCGCCGTCGTGACCTGCGACCTCGCCGCCCCCGACGTCGTCCACCAGCTCGCCCGGCACGCCGCCCACCGCGTCTTCCGGGGCGTTCGCGAGATGGGGCCCGTCGCGCGGTTCGCGGACCCCGCCTTCCGGCGCGGCTACGCCGAGCTGGGCCGGGTGGGCGGCCTGTTCTTCCACACCGTCGGCCTGACCGGCACGGCGGCGGCGCTCGACCTCGTGCGATCGAACCCGGGGACCGTGTTCGTGCTCGACCAGGCGGGCATGCCCCCGGACCGCGGCGTCGACACGTTCGAGGCGTGGACGGCCCTGCTGCGGGCGCTCGCGGCGGAGCCGAACACCCTCTGCAAGGTCTCCTCGCTCGGCATGGCCGACCCGGTGTGGACCCCGGCGTCGCGCAGGCCGTGGGTGCTCGCGCCGATCGAGGCGTTCGGCGCGGACCGGGTCTTCCTCGGGTCGAACTGGCCGGTCGAGCGGCTGTACTCCAGCTACACCGACGTGGTCGAGGCCTTCCGGCACGCGGTCCGGGACCTCGCCCCCGCGGAGCGGGACGCCGTGCTGGCGGGCACCGCCGAGCGGGTGTTCAGGATCTAGCGGGCGCATTCCAGGGCGCAGGTCCCGGGCCGGGACCCGGAGCCCCGGCGAATCGGTAGGCTCCGACCGTCACTCGGCCCGCGGCGAGCGCGGGACGACGAACGGGAGAGAGATCCATGGGTACCTGGGGCCCGGGCAACTTCGACGACGACGCGGCCGCCGACCACCTGTCGCGCCTCACCGACCAGCTCGCCACCGAGGTCGCCGAGGCCATGGCCGGCGACCGGGTGCGGATGGAGCCCGACGAGTACTGGGGCGTGGCCGTCCCGGCGAATCTCGAGCTTCTCGCGGTGCTCGCCCGCCTGGACTACGTCGGGGTCCTGCTGCCGGAGGTCGCGACCCTCGAGACGTGGAAGAGCACGTTCCTGGAGATCTGGGACGGCGCGATCGACGGGCTCGAACCCTCCGAGGCGTTCAAGGAGGCGCGCCGCGCCGTGCTGGTCCGCACGTTCGACGACCTCGTCGAGCTCAGAAAGGCCGAGGACGCCGGCTGACCGGCGCCCTCGACCCCAGGAGAGACATGAGCACCGAGCCCGACGGCGCCGGCCCGCCCGCCGCCACCCCGCGCGACCTGATCCCGTTCCGCACCGCCGTGCGGGCCTGGTTCGCGATCTCCTGGCAGACGTTCGGCGGCCCCGCCGGCCAGATCGCCGTCATGCAGCGCACGCTCGTGGACGAGAAGCGGTGGATCGGGCAGGGCCGGTTCCTGCACGCCCTGAACTACTGCATGCTCCTGCCCGGACCCGAGGCGCAGCAGCTCGCCGTCTACACCGGCTGGCTGCTCAACGGGTGGCGCGGCGGCCTGGTCGCCGGGGGCCTGTTCGTGCTGCCCGGCATGCTGGCCCTGCTGGTGCTGTCCGCGGTGTACGTCGCGTTCGGCGACACGACCGTCGTGGCGGGGCTGTTCGCCGGGCTGGCACCGGCGGTGCTGGCGATCGTGGTCCAGGCCGTGCTCCGGGTCGGACGCCGGGCCCTGACCAGCCCCGCCCTCGTGGCCCTCGCGGTGGGCGCGTTCGCGGCGCTGACCCTGTTCGGCGTGCCGTTCCCGCTGGTCGTCCTCGGCGCCGGGATCATCGGCTGGCTGGTGCACCGGTACGCCCCGTCCTGGATCGCCACGCCGGCGGCCCGGGTCCAGGACGACGGCCCCGCGCCCCTCATCCCGGACGACACCCTGCACGCCGAGCGGCCGTCGGGCCGCCGGGCTTTGCGCGTGCTGCTGCTCGGTCTGCTCGCGTGGTCGCTCCCGGTCGCCGCGGTCGCCCTGCTGACGGGCGCCGACAGCGTGTTCACCCAGCAGGGACTGTTCTTCTCCGGCAGCGCCCTGGTGACGTTCGGCGGCGCGTACGCGGTGCTGGCCTACGTGGCGCAGCAGGCCGTGCAGACCTACGCCTGGGTCACCCCGGGGGAGATGACGCGCGGCCTGGCGCTGGCTGAGACCACGCCCGGGCCGCTGATCATGGTCGTGCAGTTCGTCGCGTTCCTCGGCGCGTACCGCAACCCCGGCGACCTCGACCCCTGGGCCGCCGCCCTGCTCGGCGCGCTGCTGACCACCTGGGTCACGTTCGTGCCGTCGTTCCTGTTCATCTTCCTCGGCGCGCCCTACGTCGAGCGGCTGCGCGGCAACCGCACCCTGTCCGCCGCGCTCACCGCGATCACGGCGGCCGTGGTCGGCGTCATCGCCAACCTCGCGCTGTACTTCACCACCCACACCCTGTTCGCCGACTCCACCACCTGGACCGCCGGACCGCTGAGCCTCGACGTCCCGGACCTCACCAGCCTCGATCTGGTCGCGCTCGGCATCGCCGTCCTGGCCGCGCTGCTGCTCTTCGTCGTGCGCTGGTCGGTGCTGCGCACCCTCGGCGTGTGCGCGGTGCTCGGCCTGGCGCTCGGGCTCGCCGGACTGGTCTGACCCGCCCCGGCCGGCCCGCCCAGCCTGTCGCCCCGACTCAGCCCGCCGCACAGCCTCAGCCGGTCGCCTCGGTGAGCAGCACGCCGAGCCGGTTCAGCGCGCCCGGCACCACGGAGTAGTAGGCCCACTTGCCGCGCTGCTCGCGGGTGAGCAGGCCGGCGTCGACCATCAGCTTGAGGTGGTGGCTCACCGTGGGCTGTGACAGCCCGACCGGCTCGGTGAGGTCGCAGACGCACGCCTCGCCGCCGTCGTGCGCCGCGACGATCGACAGCAGGCGCACCCGGGTCGGGTCGCCCAGCGCCTTGAACACCCGGGCCAGCTCGGCTGCGGTCTGCGGGTCTGCCGCCTCGCGCACGAGGGGCGCGCAGCATGCGCCCGACGCCGGGTCCGGGCTGGTGCGCGACATGTCCGTCAGGGTGAGTGCGGTGGCCATGCGCCCATCTTGCCACGCATCGAAGATTATGGATATGTTGCACTCGTCATCCCATCGAGAAACTTCGATCTGAGAAGGAGTGGGTCATGTCCGAGACGTCCCGCGAGAACCTGCCCGTCGTGGTCGTCGGCGCCGGGCCGGTCGGCCTCGCCGCCGCGGCACACCTGCTGGAACGCGGCCTGGAGCCGCTCGTGCTGGAGGCCGGCAGCGGCCCCGGCGCCGCCGTCGCCTCGTGGGGCCACGTGCGCCTCTTCTCCCCGTGGCGGTACGACGTCGACGCCGCCGCCCGCCGTCTGCTGACGGGAACGGGCTGGTCGGAGCCCGACCCGGACGCCCTGCCCGCCGGCCGTGACCTGGTGGAGAACTACCTGACGCCGCTTGCCGACGCCCTCGGCGACCGGGTCCGCTACGGCGTCCGCGTCTCCGACGTCACCCGGGACGGGGCCGACCGGTCCCGGTCGCTCGGTCGCGAGCGCCGGCCGTACCTGGTGCGCTACACCGTGGGCGAGGAGGTGCAGGAGGTCCGGGCGCGCGCGGTGATCGACGCCTCGGGCACGTACGGCACGCCCAACCCGCTGGGCCTGTCGGGTCTCCCGGCCATCGGCGAGGAGTCGGCGGACGGCCACCTGACCGGCGCCCTGCCCGACGTGCTGGGCGCCGACCGCGAGCGGTTCGCCGGGCGCACCGCCCTGGTCGTGGGCATGGGTCACTCGGCCGCGAACACGCTGCTCAGCCTGGTCGAGCTGGCGAAGGACGAGCCCACCACCCGCATCGTGTGGGCCATCCGCGGCGGGTCGGCACGCCGCCTGTACGGTGGCGGGTCGGACGACGAGCTGCCCGCCCGCGGCCTGCTCGGCACCCGGCTGCGCGACGCGGTCGAGGCCGGCCACCTCGAGCTCCTCACGCGGGTGGCGATCGAGCGGCTGGAGCCGGCGGCCTCGGGGGTCCGGGTGCTGGGCACGGCGCGCAAGGACGGCGCGGACGGCGGGCTCGACCTGACCGTCGACACGATCGTGAACGCGACCGGTTTCCGGCCCGACCTGGGCATGCTGCGCGAGGTGCGTCTCGACCTGGACCCCGTCGTCGAGGCGCCGCGGCGGATCGCACCGTTGATCGACCCGAACCTCCACTCCTGCGGCACGGTGCCCGCGCACGGCGAGACGGAGCTGGCCCACCCCGACGACGGGTTCTACCTGGTCGGCATGAAGTCGTACGGCCGCGCGCCGACGTTCCTGCTGGCCACCGGGTACGAGCAGGTGCGGTCCGTCGTGGCCGCGCTGGCGGGGGACCGTGCGGCGGCCGACGCCGTGGAGCTGAACCTGCCGCAGACCGGCGTCTGCTCCTCGGACCTGGCCTTCGCCGCGGACGCGGACGGCGTGGTCGCACCGGAGGCCCTCGCGCTCGCGGGCGGCACGGGCGGCGGGTGCTGCGCGGCGCCCGCGGGCCCGCAGGCGGTCACGCTCGGCCTGGGCGCGCCCGCCGAGGCGGCGGGCGGTTGCGGTGGGACGGACGAGGTGGCGTCGGGCTGCGGCAGTGCGCCCGAACCGGTCAAGGTCGGGTTCGCGACCGGCGTCGAGCACGGCCGCTCCGGCGACGAGTGAGTCCGCGGTGACCGGAGGGCGCGAGCCCGGGCACGGTGC
>NZ_JBHWZO010000019.1:0-39890 GCF_042728455.1 Promicromonospora sp. NPDC060204 | reverse complement strand
CGCCGAGGCGATCGGCATGGTCATGGTGCCCACCTGGCGTAGTCACTCGCACGTCGAGGCGCCGTCGGCACTCATGTCAGGCCTCCGGGTCCGACGGCAGCTCCAGCCGGCGCAGCCGCACGTAGGAGCCGGCCATGTGCTCCTCGACGGCCTTCCGGGCCCGCGCGGGATCGCCGTGGAAGGCGAGGTCCAGGCGGACGGCCTCCTGCGGCTGGACGGCGCCCGACCCGAGCTCGGCCTCCGCGCCCAAGGTGGCGGCGATCAGCGAGATCGAGCGATCAGCCGAGCGGGCCGGGCCGGGAGTCAGCTGACGAGGCGGGCCAGGGCGCCGGTCTCGAGGGCCGCCCAGACGGCGCCGTCCGGGCCTGTCGTGATCCCGTGGGGCTCCGACGCCGGGGTGGGCAGGTCGTAGCCGGTGACGACACCGTCGGTGGTGACGGAGGACAGGCGGTTCCCGGCCCACTCGGTGATCCACAGCGCGCCGTCGGGCCCCGCGGTGATGGCGTGCGGCCGGCCCGCCCGGTCCGGGAGGTCGAGCTCGGTGATGGTGCCGTCGGCGCTGACCCGGCCGACCTGGCCCGACGCGATCGCCACGTACCAGAGCGCCCCGTCGGGGCCGAGGGTGATGCCGACGGGCGCGGCTCCGGTGGTCGGCAGGGGAAACGTGGTGACGTCCCCGTCGCTGTCGATGCGGCCGACGGCGTTGGCCTGGTTCAGTGTGAACCACATGCCGCCGTCGGACCCGGCCGTGATGGCGGACGGGAACGCGTCGCGCGGGTCCAGCGGGAACTCGGTGACGTTTCCGTCCGTCGTGATCCGGCCGATCTGGCCCGCGGTGGTCTCCGTGAACCAGAGAGCGCCGTCAGGCCCGGCCGCGAGGCCGTACGGGCCGCACGAAGGCGTCGGGAGGTCGAACTCCGTGAGGGAGCCGTCGACGGTGAGCCGGGCGATGCGGTGCGCCCGGTACTGCGTGAACCACAGCGCGCCGTCGGGACCCGATGTGATGATCGTGGGGCCGGAGTCCGGTCCGACGTCGAAGTAGCGGGGCTCACCGCCGGGGACGAGTCGGCCGATCCTCCCGCTGTCCACGACGGTGAACCAGAGCGCGCCGTCGGGCCCGGTCGTGACGCCGTACGCCCCGGGCGCCACGGCATGCTCCTGGACGAGTGCCCCGCTCACAGTGCTCGCTCCAGCCCGTGCTCGGCGGCGACCCGTGCGATGCTGGCCGGGGCGCCGGACATGATCAGCCGCGCGTGCCGCGTGACGAGCTCGGTGGGCAGTGCCACCAGGCGGCCCGGCGCAGCAGGTCGACATCGGCGTCGTCGAAGCGCTGCCGGAGCGGACGCGCGGGGTTGCCGCCGACGATCGTGTAGGGCGGGACGTCCGAGGTGACGATCGCCCCGGCCGCGATGATCGCCCCGTCGCCGATCTGCACGCCGGGCAGGACCGTCGCCCCGAACCCGAACCACACGTCGTTGCCGACCACCGTGTCACCACGGCTCGGCATCGCGGTCACGATGTCCAGCGTCTGCTCGGCCCACTGCCCGCCGAACATCGTGAAGGGGAACGTCGACACCCCCATCGTCGGGTGCTCGGCGCCCGCCATCAGGAACCGCGTCCCTGTCGCGATCGCGCAGTAACGGCCGATGACCAGCCGTTCCGGCCCGTACGCATACAGCACGTTGCGTCCCTCGAACTCCTTCGCGTGCTGCGGGTCGTCATAGTACGTGTACTCGCCCACCTCGATCGCGGGAGAGGTGACCAGCGGCTTGAGGAACACCACGCGGTCGAAGGCGGGCAGCGGGTGGACGGTCATCGGATCAGGTGTCACGGAACGGTCCTTCGTGGATCGGGATGAGAGAGCACTCGCGCATTAACGGCACGGGCCGTGCCGAAACGCATCATGGACGGTCGGGCTGCCGCATGTCAACGGCACGTGCCGTGCCGTTAGCATGACGACATGCCAGCCACCGGACGGCCGCTCGCCACTGAGCGCACCGAGAGCATCATGCGGACGACGCTCGACCTGGCGCAGGAGATCGGCTACGCCAAGCTCAGCATCGAAGGCGTGGCCGCACGCGCCGGAGTCGGCAAGCACACGATCTACCGGCGCTGGCCCTCCAAGGGCGCCCTGTTCCTCGACGCCGTCCTGTCCCTGAACCAGTCCGACCTCGAGTACCCCGACACGGGCGACATCAGGGCGGACCTGCGCGCCCAGATCCATGCGGCCGTGGACCTGCTGGGCCGTCCTCCGCTGGGCCCGCTGTACCGCGCGCTCCTGGGCGAGGCGCAGCACGACCCCGCGGTCGCGGCGTCGCTCAACGAGCGGTTCATCGTTCCCCAGGCGGAGAAGACCGTGGCCAGGATGAGGCGCTCCATGGACGGCGGGCAGCTGGCGCCCGACCTCGACCTGGACCTGGTGATGGAGATCCTCTCCGGGCCGCTCTACTTCCGGTTCCTGATCAGTCAGGAACCCCTGACGCACGAGAGGGTCGACCGCGTCCTGGACGTGCTCTTCACCGGCCTGGCGCCCAGGTCCTCGCAGGACGCGCCACGTCAGTAGGCCGACCTCGAAGCCCAGGAAGTTGCCTCCGGAAACTACCTGACCTGCGGAAACACCGTACGAGAGGCCCAGTTTTCGCGAGGCACGCGAGCGCCCGTATCCGGTGTTACCGTGCAAGTCCGGGGCTCATGCGATGCGACGACGCACCGTTCGCTCGTCCCGATCTGCGAGGAACACCATGGACGACAAGCTCACATTCGCGGCGGTCCTGCTCGGTGGGTACCTGCTCGGCCGGACCAAGAAGCTGAAGCTGGCGCTCGCGGTCGCCGGTGCCCTCGGCGTCAGAGAGCTCAGGGCACATCCAGACCTGCTCAAGGCCAGCGGCGCCGCTCTCTCCACCCCGGCGATCAAGAAGCTCACCGACGAGGTGTCCGGGCGGCTCGTCGAGGCGGGCAAGACCGCCGTCGTCGCGGCCGCGGCCAAGCGTGTCGACAGCCTCGTCTCCAACCTCGAGGAGCGTGCGGGAGCGCCCCTCGCGTCCCACGGCGGGGAGCAGCCGGCCGACGAGGAGACCGGCGACGAGCCGGCACCCGAGGACGAGGCCTCGCCCGAGGAGGCCACGGCGGGATCGCGCTCCGGGGACGACGAACCCGAGGACGAGCAGAAGCAGGCCGACGACGAACAGGCCGACGACGAACAGGCCACCCCGAAGTCCGCAGGACGCCGGCGACGCGCGGCATCGGAGAGCTCGTCGCGCACCTCGGGCCAGGGCCGGTCCAAGCAGGGCGCCTCCGCCGGGGGCGCCAAGAAGTCGACCGGGACGAGGTCCACGACGCGGTCGACCAGCGGGAAGTCGACGAGGAAACCGAGCTCCCGCTAGTCCCACGCGCCTGGTGCCGCGCGCGGTGCCGGGAAGGAGCATCCCATGAGCAACCAGTCCTCCGAGAAGACCAAGGAGGCACCCCAGCCGCTCGCCGCTCTGCGCGACTCGGCCGGAGGTTACGTCAAGGCGCTCGCCGACCACGCGGTCGACAACCTGACGGAGAAGGTCAGCGGCCTGACGGACCGGCTCACCCAGTACGCCGAAGGATCCGGCACCGAGGGGGGTGGCGCCAAGGCCTCCGCGGCCGCCAAGGGCGCCGAGGAGCTCGCCCAGGGTGCGTCGCCGGTCAAGGCAGGCCTGTCCGCTGCGGTCACGGGCGTCAAGGAGAAGGTCAAGGACGTCTTCGGTGGCGGGAGCGGCGGGGGCGGCGGGAGCGCCAAGAAGTTCAAGTTCAACAACATCGTCGAGGCGATCGACGTCGGCGCTCCGCTCGGCGTGGTCTACAACGCATGGACCTCGTACGAGAAGTGGCCCGAGTTCATGAAGAAGGTCGAGCACACCGAGCTGGACGAGGAGGCCGGCGAGGTCCAGCTCAAGGGCCAGGTGTTCTGGTCCCACCGCCAGTGGGACACCGTCATCACGGAACAGGTACCGGATCGACGGATCGTCTGGGAGTCCAGCGGGGCCAAGGGGCATCTCAGCGGCGTCGTGACGTTCCACCCGCTGGGTGACGACCTCACGCGACTGGTGATCGTCGTCGCGTACTACCCCCAGGGCTTCATGGAGAAGACGGGCAACATCTGGCGGGCGGTGAACCGGCGTGTCCGGCTGGAGCTCAAGTACTTCGTGCGCCATGTCATGACCGAGTCGGTGCTGCGCCCCGAGGACGACGAGGGGTACCGCGCCGAGATACACGACGAGGAGGTGGTCCGCAGCCACGAGGAGGTCGTGGAGGAGGAGCGTGCCGCCGAGGAGTACGAGGACGAGGAGGAGGGCGAGGACGAGGAAGAGGGCGAGGAGGAAGGCGAGGAGTACGAGGACGAGGACGAGGAGGAGGGCGAGGAGGAGGGCGAGGAGGAGGGCGAGGAAGAGGACGAGGAAGAGGACGAGGAAGAGGGGTCCGACGAGGAGACCGAGACCAAGAACAGGTAGGGGTCGCGATGACTGCTGTGACCACGAGAGCCCCGAGCTCGGGGTACGTCGACCGTCCGTCGTCCGCCTCGCTGGCAGACGTCATCAACATCATCCTCGACAAGGGTCTGGTGATCGACGTCTTCGTGCGGGTGTCGCTCGTCGGCATCGAGGTGATCACCATCGACGCCCGCATCGTCATCGCCAGCGTCGACACCTATCTCCGGTTTGCCGAGGCCACCAACCGGCTCGATCTCGCCCGGACCGGTGGCCGGGACCTGCCGGAGCTCATGGAGGGGATCTCCGAGAGCGGTGCACGTGGCAAGACCAAGGGCGTGCTGAAGACCGCCAAGGAAGCTCTCGTCGGCAGCGGCAAGGACGACGAGGACCAGGACGAGGACGAGACCGAGGAACGGTCTCCAGCCGAGAACGACGCCGACGACGAGCAGCGTGAACCGGCGCCGCGCCGTTCCCGGCGCCGCGTCTCCCGGTCCTAGCGGACCTGAGACCACCTATCGCTGCGGGGGAGGGAGCGTGTTGTACCTCTATGGGCTCGTGCTTCCCGGCACCGATGTGCCCGACGTCCCGGCCGGACCCGGAATCAGTGACATGCGCCTGATCGGGCTCGGGGAGGTCGCCGTTCTGGTGTCCGACGTCGACACCGACGAGTTCGTCGGAACGCCTTCCGAGATACGTCGCCATGTCGCCGTGCTCGACGGGGTGGCGGCCGATCACCCGGTTCTGCCGATGAGATTCGGCACGGTGGTGCCCGACGAGACGGCCGTCGAGGAGGCCTTTCCGATCGAGCGTCGAGGGGCGATCGCCGATGACCTGGACCGCCTGGGCGGTCTCGTTCAGCTCACCGTCAGGGCGAGGTACGTCCAGGACGCCGTGCTGGCCGAGCTCGTGGCGGAGGACGTCAAGATCGCGAGGCTGCGCGAGACCTTGCGGCACCTGCCTCCGCACGCCCTGCGTGACGCCCGCATCCGGCTGGGAGAGCTCGTCGTCCGCGGATTCGCGCGCAAGCGGGCACACGACATCGATGTCGTGCTCGACGAGCTCGCCCCGTTCACGGTCGAGATCCATGAGCACGAGACGCAACAGGTCGACGACGTGCTGGAGTGTGCCGCGCTCGTCCGGCGGGCCGAGCACACGAAGTTCGAGGGCGTGCTCGAAGGCATCGCGGAGCGCGCGTACGGCCGCATCTTCTTTCGTCTCGTGGGACCGCAGGCGCCGTACGACTTCGTCGGGGAGCGATGAGCGATGGGCCTGCTGAGAGGACTGCTGTCCATCCCGCTGGTACCGGTCCGCGGAACCATCTGGGTGGCCGAGCAGGTGCGCGACGAGGCCGAGCGTCAGTACTACGACGTCGGCGCGCTGCGCCGGCGGCTGGAGGAGATCGGCAGGGCGCGGGACGACGGCGACCTGTCCGACGACGAGGCCGATGCGCTGGAGGCGCAGCTCGTCGCCCGACTGGTCGAGGCGAACCGGCGCGCCCGGGAGAGGGGAGAGCGATGAACGACGCGGACACACGCACCGGTGAGCGCGCCCGTCGCCGTCCGACGAGCGAGCGACGCGGCGGTACGGGAGGCGGACAATCGCGCCTGACTGCGGTGCAGGCGGCCCGCACTGCGGTCGAGCAGCTCGTGGAGCTCACCGGGCGCCGGCTGGAGAGCGTCGTCGGGATCCGCTCCGAGGACGAGAAGTTCGTGGTGGTGATCGAGGCCGTCGAGGACCCACGCGTGCCCAGCACCGCGGACGTCATGGCCGAGTACGAGGTGGAGCTCGACGACCACGGCGAGCTCCTGGGTTACCGGCGCACGAGCCGTTACATCCGCGGGAGCACGGACGACGGGTGACGCGGCGCGACGGCCGCGGCCGCACTGGCCGGCGGACCCCGGCGAAGGAGGTGACCTGGAATGAGCGTGGTCGGCGGTCACGATCGCTCGATGGAACCGCAACGCGACCCCGACGGGTCGCTCGTCAACGTGATCGAGACACTCCTGGACAAGGGCCTCGTCGTCAACGCGGACATCATGGTCTCCCTGGCCGGTGTGGAGCTCCTGGGCATCCGGATCCGGGCGGCGCTCGCCTCCTTCGAGACCGCCGCGCGCTACGGTCTCGAGTTCCCGGCCGGTACCAACACGGAGACGCTCGCCTGGCGGCGCGCCATCGAGCAGAAGGAGACGTGCCCCAGGTGCGGCAAGACGTCGCCGCGCTCGCAGCTGCTGAACGACCTGTGCCCGTGGTGCGGCTGGCGCAGCGCGCTGGCGGAGCGGAAGGCGGACCGGGCCGAGCTGGCCGGCCCTGATCAGGACGACGAGCGCGAGGTGGAGGAGAAGCCACCGAGGAAACCCGGGTCGGCACCGGTCGGCAGGCCCGCACGGGAGGGTCGCCGTGACCGCTGATCCCGGGACGCAGGCCGACGGCGCGGCGCGGATGGAGCCCACGCGCGACGTCGGCGCGACCCTGCCCGACCTGCTCGACGTCATGCTCGACAAGGGCGTCTACCTGGATCTGGACCTCATCATCTCGGTCGCGGACGTACCACTCATCGGTGTCAGCCTGCGGGCCGCCGTCGCGGGGATCGAGACCATGCTGGAGCACGGTCTGATGCGCAGCTGGGACGAGCAGACCCGGCAGTGGGCACGGCGTTCGGTCGGGCGTCACGTCCCGCTGGGCGACGGCGAGGAGATCGTCCTGCGGATGGCCGGCGGGCATCTCCAGGCCGAGCCGTACCGGAGCTGGCGTCCGGGGATCGTGTACCTGACCTCGAGGAGGCTGATCGTCTGGCGGGCCGACCCGCGCGAGATTCTCTGGCAGACGCCGCTGGAGGACCTGGTCGCGGTCGAGCTGCGGCCCGAGGCCGTCGTCGACGGTCCGGACAGGCTGCGGGTGTGCGTGGTCGTGCCCTCCGGGCGGGTGTGGCTCTCCGCGGCTGCTCCTCAGCGCCTCCACGACGCACTGCGGGAGACGGTCGGCGCCAGGGAGGAGGCCCGCGATGGAGATCGATGAGCGCAACCTGAAGAACGGGCTGCTCACCCTCGTGGTCACGCTGGTCGAGATCATCGAGGAAGCCTTGGAGAGCCAGGCGATCCGCCGGCTGGAGGGCGGCGAGCTGACCGACGAGGAGCAGGAGCGCCTCGGTCAGGCCCTGCTCGACCTCGACGAGGCGATCGGACAGATCAAGCAGGACCACGGGTTGGAGACGTCCGTCGCGGACCTGAGACGTGGGCTGGACGACGTCGTCGACGACATCGTCCGGGGTCTCACCGGGCAGCGCGGGAACGGACAGCCCGGACTGGAGGGCCCGTGACCGGGGACCGCCTCTATCTCTACGGCATCGTGCCGGCCACGCCCCCGGACCTCGGGACCGGAATCGACGGGGTGGCCGTGCGCGCGGTCGCCGGGCCGGACGGTGTGACCGCCGTCGTCCACGAGCATGACGGCGGTCCTTACCAGGGCGCTGACGCCGACGTCCGGCGCTGGGCGGTCGAGCACAGTGTCGTGGTCGAGCGTGTCTGGCGTACCGCTGACACGGTGCTGCCGGCCAGCTTCAACGTGATCGTGGCGCCCACCGCGGAGGCGTCGGCCGGACAGCGGCTCCAGGAGTGGATGGAGACCCATGCCGACCTGCTGCGCCAACGCCTCGATGCGCTCGGCGGGCGGGTCGAGCTCCACGTGGAGATCAGCCTGGACCGGCAGCAGGCCGCCGAGGGGCATCCCGACGTGATCTCGGCGAAGGCCGAGCTGGAGAGCCGGCCGCCGGGTGTCCAGCGGCTGCTCCGAAAGCGTGTCGACCAGCTGGAGCGCGACATCACCGAGGCCCGGGCCGACGACCGGCATTCCGTCTACCGCCGCCGCCTGGCAGCCGTCAGCGAAGGGCTGGACGAGAACCGCCGGGCTCACCTCGCTGCCGGGACCTCCCTCGTCCTGTCGGTGGCGCTGCTGGTGCCGGCCGACGACGTGCGCGGAGTGGGCACCGTGCTGACGGCGATCCAGGGTGAGGAGCCGGCGGCGCGAATCCGCTATGTCGGCCCGTGGCCGCCGTACTCCTTCGCCGACGTCACCACGCTGGGACCACCGGGTTTCGAGTCCTAGTGCGAGCGCAGCGCCTTGATCAGGTCGCTCTTGCGCATCGTGGAGCGTCCAGGGATACCGATCTCGGCCGCCCGTTCACGCAGCTTCGCGACCGTCCAGTCGTCGTAGTCAGCCGCCTTGCCGTCGTGCTGAGCCGGGGGCCTCTCGGGCCGGGGTCTCCTGGGCTGAGGTCTCTCGGCAGGAGCCAGGCCTTCGGTGGCGGGTCCTTCCAGCAGCGTGCCGTCCGCCGCGAACCTCGATCCGTGCACCGGGCAGTCCCAGGACTCCTCCTGGTCGTTCCAGCGGACGACGCCGCCGAGGTGCGGGCAGACCCGGGACACGCGCCGGGCTCCGGCGCGCTGTCCCGTCGGGCGCGTCGCCGCGCACGCCCAGCCCTTGGTCTGCGCGCCGAAGGTGGCCGCGGTCCGGGTCGAGGGCTCGGGCGGGCGCGCCCACGGTTCGAGCGCCGGTCCCCACTCGACCGGGTCGTCGAGGATGCGGCCCGCGAGGGCGAGTCCGGCGGCGGCGCCGGTGGTGAGCCCCCATTTGCCGTAGCCGGTGGCGACGAGCACGCGCTCGTCGCCCGGGACGACCGGCCCGATGAACGGCAGTCCGGTGTCGCTGGTGTAGTCCTGGGCCGCCCAGGCGTGCCGTGCCGCTCCGACAGGCAGGGTGCCCTTGGTCCATCTCTCCAGCGTCGCCAACCGCCGGGCCGGATCCGGCTCCCGGCCGACGGTCCAGCCCTCGCCACCCACCATGAGCAGGCCACCGGCCACGCGGAGGGAGCGCACGGGATGGTTCGCCGTGATCGACATCGTCTCGGCGAAGCCCGGCGGGAGTGCTTCGGGGTCGGGCAGCTCCCACGTGGTCAGCAGGCTGCGGCCCGCCTCCAGCCGCAGGAACAGTCCGCCCAGGCGTCCGGGCGGGGCACCGGTCGCAAGGACGACACGTTCGGCGAGCACGGTGCCGTGGGTCGTGCGCAGCGCGACACCGGACCGCGCCCGACGCACCTGCCGGACGCGGACGCCGTCGTGCACCGGGACACCGCTGGAGCGGAGCCGGGCGCGGAGCGCCGAGAGCATCTGCAGCGGGTCGACCTGGGCCTGGCCCGGCAGGCGAACCGCGCCGAAGGTACGCGCCGGGTACGGCGGCTCGTCCTCCCGGCGCGCGGCGAGTCCCTGCCGGGCGCAGACCTCGAGGACGTCGTCGAGCACGGCCACCTCCTCCCGGGTGGTGGCGACGGTCAGGTCGTCCCGGTTGTCGACGGCGACGTCCAGGTCTTCCAGGGTTCGGCGCAGCCAGCCGAGGCCCGCGAAGCCGGCCGCGAGATAGGCGCCCACGGTGTCGTCGCCGTGTCGTGCGACGCGTGCGAGGTGGGCACCCTGCAGCACGGAGAGCTTGCCGGTCGACCGGGCGGTGGTGGTGGCGCCGGCCGGGCCGGCGTCGAGCACCACCACGTTCGCACCGCCGTCCGCGAGGAGCTGGGCGGTGACCACCCCGGTGACTCCCGCCCCGACCACGACGACGTCGGTGCGGAGCGGGCCGGGAACGCCCTCGGACGTGCCGGCCGCACGGGCACCGCCCGAGGTGTCGTGGGGGTCTTCTTCGCTCACAGCGCGCCTCCTGTGCCAGCGGTCGGGAACGTCGCGGCGACGTTCCCAGGCTGGCACGCAGGCCCGGCACTCGCACGGCGCGGGGCGGCACGATGCGAGCTGAGCCGGAACGCGCAACGCTCGTGAGGCAGACCCACAGAGCTGCGAGGACCGCGACACCGGGAGGACGACGATGCGTGCACCCACACGGCAGGGCAAGGAGAACGTGAGCGTCGAGGACGTGCTCGACCCGGCGCCCTGATGGCGGTGCCGGGGTCGCGCGCGCTGTCCTTCCTGCACGGACGGTGGGTGCGCCACCCGCGGTGGTCCCTCGCGCTCAAGGGTGCGGTGGCCGCCGCGCTCGCCTGGTTCGTCGCCCTGCTCGCGCCCGCGCCGTTCTCGGAGTACCCCTACTACGCGCCGCTCGGTGCGGTCGTCGCGGTGACCAGCAGCGCCGTCCGGTCCGTCCGCGAGTCGGTGCAGGCGGTCGGGGCGCTCCTGCTGGGGGCGGTGATCGCCCGCGGGGTGGACGCCGCGGTGGGCTCCAGCGTGCTGTCGGTCGCGATCGTGGTGGCCGTCGCCCTGCTGTGCGCCGGCTCGCGGCTGTTCGGCGAGATGGGTACCTGGGTGGTCACGTCCGCCCTGTTCGTGCTCGTGCTCGGCGGCGCCCACCCGCTGGAGTTCACCGGCGTGTTCGCCGGCATGATCGTCGTGGGTGCGGCGATCGGCGTGGCGATCAACCTGCTCCTGCCGCCGCTGCCGCTCACTCCTTCGGAGATCGCGCTGGACCGGCTGCGGGACGTCCTGGTCGACCAGCTCGAGCTGCTCGCACAGCGCCTGGAGCACGACGGGCCCCTCCTGGCCGAGGAGTGGCAGCGCCGCCGTCATGACCTGACCCCGACCACCGACCGGACCAGGGATGCCATGTCCGGGACGCGTGAGGCGCTGCGGGTCAACCGGAAGGCGCGGCGCTACGGCGAGCGGACGACGGCGCAGGCCCGGCGGGCGCAGGAGCTGGGCAGTGCGGCGGACGTCGTCGACGATGTCGTCCGACTCCTCACCGAGTGGGAACGCGCCGACCAGGAGCGCGTGGCGCTCGGACCGCTGCTACGACCAGAGCTGGTCACAGCGCTGCGGGCGTACGCCGAGGCCCTGCGGTCGGACCGTGGCCAGGGACCCGCGGACG
The DNA here is from genome assembly GCF_042728455.1 of Promicromonospora sp. NPDC060204. Taxonomy (NCBI): domain Bacteria; kingdom Bacillati; phylum Actinomycetota; class Actinomycetes; order Micrococcales; family Promicromonosporaceae; genus Promicromonospora; species Promicromonospora sp. NPDC060204. The sequence goes on along the minus strand of NZ_JBHWZO010000019.1, from coordinate 28,575 downwards.
AGGCCGTGGCGCGCTGCCGTGAGTCCGTCGACGCGCTGACCGGCGCGGTACGTGCGGTTCGGCGCTCGTCGGGTCAAGACCTCTTCGTCGCCGGGGCGATCGTCGTCATCCTGCGGCGCGCCTGCTCTGCGCTGACCGCCGCCCGCGAGCCGGAGTAGCCCACGATCGTGCGTCGGCAGTATCAGGGAGTCGTGGCAGCGGGGTCGGAGGGCACCAGGTAGGTGCGCACGTCCTGGAGCGAGCCCTGGGTGCTGGCGATCTCGATGATCTGCCGGGCGACGTCACGTACCGCGACGTTGGTGACGTTGGAGGTGACGCGCATGTGCTCGAAGGCGGCCTCAGGGTCGACGCCCAGGGCGATGGCGACGATGCCCTTGGCCTGTTCGATCGGAGCTCTGGTGGCGGCCGACGCCTTGATGGACGTGTCGGCGGCCTCGTTCGCCTGCCTGCTGAATCCGGCTGTGACGTCGACGAAGTAGCCCACCAGCTCGGTCACCCGGTGGGTGCCGGGGTCGCGGCGACCTCGTCCGATCACGGTGAGCGTTCGTTCCTGCCCCTTGGCGTCCATGATGCGGTGGACGCTGCTGAAGGGTTCTCCGGTCGTGGCGGCGTGCGCGAGGATCCGGGAGACCCGGGAACGGTCCTCGGGGTGCTTGTGCGCCAGGATGAGTGCCGTGGTCGGGACCACGTCTCCAGGTTCGAAACCGTGGATCCGGTACACCTCGTCCGACCACCACCACTCGCCGGTCGCCAGGTCGTAGCGGTAGTGCCCGATGGTGTGGTTGGCGCCAAGGGTCAGGGCGCGCTCGATCTCCAATGGTTCCGCGCTCATGTTGCAGCCTCCCGGATGCATAGCGCCGACGAGCCGCGTCCTGACTCACCCCGACCGTAGCGTTAATGCGTCGTCACCGACAGCCCGAGGTAAGGGTACCCAAACTTCACCCGTCTCCCTCGCGACCGTGCGCCGCCTGGTCGACCAAGCCGGTCGTGCGACTGAAAACTCATGGTGTGAGTGTGGGTAGGAGTGCGGGGGAGGTGAACCGAGTGGATCCGCCAGAACTCCTGAGCCTGCTCGCTCGGTCGTTCGCCGACACCGAGGCGGACCGACCGCTGCCGGCACGGTTGTGCGAGGCGTGCGTCGACGCCTTCCGGGCGGACGGCGGAGCGCTGACCGTGTTGGCCGGTGCGGAGGACCAGGTCGCCGTCAGCACGCCAGGCGCGTTCGAGCAGCTCGAACCACTCGAGGAAGTCCTCGGTGAGGGCCCGGTGCACCAGGCGCTGGCCGAGAACCGGCTGGTGGTCATGCGGATCGGCGCGATGGTGGGCGAGTACCCGGTCTTCTCCCATCTGGCGGGACTGGTCGGTGCCGGCGCGACGCTCTACGCGGTGCCGATGCAGGTGGGCTCCCGCGTGGTCGGCGTACTCAGCCTGTACGGCGTTCTCGGGCGGGAACACCGAAGGGCGGAGGACCTGCAGTTCGCTGCCGACGTCGTCGGGGCTGACCTGCTGAGGAACGCCGGCTTGCTGAACTGGGCCGAGAAAGCGCCGTTCCACCAGGCCACCGGAATGGTGGCCATCCAGATGGGCATCCGGCCCGAGGACGCGTCCGCGCTGATCCGCGCGCACGCCTTCGTGCGATCGACGAGCCTGCTCGCCGTGGCGGAAGAGGTTCTCGAACGCCGTGGGATGCACTTTCGCGACGAGTGAGCGGAATCAGCGTCTTCCCGGCCTCGACCCTGTCTCGGAGAGAGCTCGTGCCGCGGTCAGAGCAGTGCCACCACCTACTCGCGGCGTACTTGTCGCGGGTCTTTGTCCTCGCGCCAGCCGCGCCATCGCGGTTGCCGCAGGCGGCCGTCTCTGGTCCACTCGGCGAACTCGACCTCTCCGACGAGGGTTGGAGTCACCCAGTGCGCGTCACGTGCGTCGGCCCGGGGTATGTCGTGGAACGGCGTGGTCTCGCGTGCGATCCGCCCGAGCCGGTCGTGCAGGTCGTCGAGGTCACGGTGGGAGAAACCCGTTCCGACCCTGCCGACGTAGTGCATCCGGCCCTCCGCGTCCCCGACTCCGAGCAGGAGTGATCCGACGGTCGTCGCACGCCGTCCCTGACCAGGTCGCCAGCCGCCGACCACGACCTCCTGCGTCCGAGCGTGCTTGATCTTGATCCAGTCCCGGGTGCGTCGTCCGACGGCGTAGCGCGAGTTGCGGCGCTTCGCGATCACGCCCTCGAGACCGAGCTCGTCGCTTGTCCGCCATGCGTCGTCGAAGTCCTCCTCCACCGCCGGCGGGACCTTGACGGACTCGTTCTCGGTCACCAGGGCAGCCAGGCGCTCGCGCCGTTCCGTGTAGGGCAGGTCGACGAGTGGTTCGCCGTCCTGCTCCAGGAGGTCGAACAGGAAGATCTGCGCGGGCACGCGCTCTGCCGCCCGCCGGATCTCCCGTGGATCGGCGAGGTTGATCCTGTGCTGCAGCCGGGCGAAGCTCGGTCGGCCCCCCGCGTCGAGCGCGACGATCTCACCGTCCAGCACCGCCTCCCCGCGCACGGCGCGCCCGAGGCCGTCCACGATCTCCGGGTAGCGCGGGCCCTGGGCCTTGTGGTTGCGGCTGGCGAGGGTGACCGGACCACGCCCGTCCGGCTCCCCGACCCGTGCCAGCGCCCGCACCCCGTCCCACTTCATCTCGAGCGACCAGTCGTCCGGATCTCCCTGGCCGACGACGTCGTCGCGCGCACCGAGGGTGGCGAGCATGACCTCATACGTGGGTCGAGTCATCGCGGCACCCTGGTGTTGCCGGCGAGCGGATCGCCGCGCCGACGGATGCGGGGGAGTACCTTGTCCAGCTCGAGCTGGTGCAGCTGAGGCGAACCCAGCTCGCGCCAGGTTCGCGGCAGTGCGACCCAGGGCCGGCTGCGGCCACGCAGCGAGTAGGGCGCGACGGTCGTCTTGCTGCCGTTGTTCTGCGACCAGTCGACGAGCACCTTGCCCGCGCGCAGCGACTTCTTCATGTCGCTCACCACCAGGTCGCCATGGTCCGCCTCGAGAGACCGGGCAAGTTCATGAGCCACCTCGGTGACCTGCTCCGTGGAGTCTCGGCCCTCCAGCGGCGCGTACAGGTGGAGCCCCTTGCTCCCGCTCGTCACGGGTACCGGATCCAGTCCCATGCCCTGCAGGATCCCGCGGGCAAGGCGGGCCACCTCCACGCACTCCGCCAGCCCGGCTCCCTCACCAGGGTCGAGGTCCAGCACAAGACGATCGGGCGAGCGGGGCGCCCCACTGCTCGCGGCCGGCCGGCCGAACCGCCACTGCGGTACGTGGATCTCCAGCGCGGCCATCTGCGCGAGCCAGACGAGTGTCGCCGAGTCCTGCACGAGGGGATAGGTCGACGTGCCGGTCTGGTGGCTCAGTTCGCGGCGCGCCACCCACTCCGGCGTGCCACGGCCGAGGTCCTTGTGGAAGAACGGGTCTTCCCCGACCCCGTCCGGCCAACGCTTGCGTGTGGCCGGACGATCCCGCACGTGCGGCAGCATCGTGTCGGCCACGGCCGCGTAGTACTCGACGACGTCGCGCTTGGTCGTACCGGTCTCCGGGTAGAGAACCTTGGACAAGTGCGTCAGGCGCACCTCACGGTCGTCCAGCGTCACGACCTGGGTGTCCTGGTTCGCGTCTGTGATCATCTCTGCTGTCCCTTCGCAGACCACTTCGACCATCGCAGGACCGCGCCGGCTCGCAACCCGATGATCGACCCCGCACGACCACCTCAGCCGATGCTCAGGAGGGCGACGGCGATCCCAGCCGCGACGAGCCCGAGGGCCTGGGTGCGGCCCAACCGCTCGTGATGCACCGTCACTCCCAGCAGCACCGGGATGGCGGGATAGAGCGAGGCGATGACGACGGCGACGCCCGTCTCCGGACCGACGTCAACAATCGCAGGCTCGCTCCGGCTCGCAAGCGCGCGCACGATTCGCCGTCACGTGAGGCCGGCATTGCGAGTTGTGGGACGCCGGTGCAGGGTAAGAAGTCCGGTGAAGCAGCCCACCGCCGCCCGCTCGGTGAGGAGTGCGCCATGGAGGCATCCTCTCGATCGGCGACCTCGTCGTGGAGCGGGACGGCCCGGAACGGGCTCACGCACAGCACCGACGCCGACCCGGGTATCCGCCGACGGCGACGTGGGCGAGGGTTCGGCTACGTCGACGACCGCGGCGATCGGGTCACCGACCAGGAGACCCTGGAGCGGATCCGGGCGCTCGTCATCCCGCCGGCCTGGACCGACGTCTGGATCTGCGCCGACGGGTCCGGTCACGTCCAGGCCACGGGCCGCGACGCCAAGAACCGCAAGCAGTACCTCTATCACCACGGGTGGCGCGAGTACCGGGACGCCGCGAAGTTCGACGACCTGGCGGGGTTCGGCGAGGCGCTGGTGGGGCTGCGCAAGCAGGTGGACGCCGACATGGGCGCGAGCCGGCTGAGCCTGGACCGTGTAGCGGCCACCGTCGTCCGTCTGCTCGACGAGACGCTGATCCGGGTCGGCAACGAAGAGTACGTGCGCTCCGGCGAGTCCTACGGGCTCACGACGCTGCGCAACCGGCATGCCGCTGTGACGGGAGCCGAGGTGCGGGTCCGCTTCCAAGGCAAGTCGGGCAAGCCGCACGACGTCGTGCTGCACGACCGCCGCGTCGCGAACATCGTCCGCCGGTGCAAGGACCTGCCCGGCCAGCAGCTCCTGCGGTACGTGGCCGGCGACGAGGTGCGCAGCGTGGGTTCGGACGACGTCAACGAGTACCTCGGCCGGGTCACCGGGGCCGGGTACACAGCCAAGACCTTTCGGACGTGGGGCGCCAGCGCGATCGCGCTGGGACACCTGCGCGGGCTCGAACCAGCGGACCAGGCCGAGCACGACGCGCAGCGGGTCGAAGCCGTCCGGGTCGCCGCCGAGCACCTGCACAACACCCCTGCGGTGTGCCGCAAGAGCTACGTCCACCCCGTGATCCTGACGGACGACCGCGCCACGCTCGACGAGCTGATCGTCCGGTCCGGTGCCGACGCCGTCCGCTCGTCGCGCTGGATGTCGTCGGACGAGCGGGCGCTGCTCAAGGTCCTGACCGGCAGCACGCCGCTCAACGGTCACCGCTCGCAACCGCACGACACACCCCGGGCGCGAGCCGGCAGAGGCCTGCCTATGGTCGGGTGACACACGCGGCCGTGCGACAGCACGGGGAGGGGACGACGACATGCGCTTCGGATACACCCTGATGACCGAGCAGAGCGGGCCACGCGAGCTGGTCCGGTACGCGGTGGCGGCCGAGGAGGCCCGGGTTCGACTTCGAGGTCTCCAGCGACCACTTCTCGCCGTGGCTGACGGAGCAGGGGCACGCGCCGAACGCGTGGGTGCTCCTCGGCGCGGTGGCCCAGGCCACGAGCACGGTCGAGCTGATGAGCTTCGTGACCTGCCCGATCATGCGGTACCACCCGGCGGTCGTCGCCCAGCAGGCGGCGACGCTCCAGCTCCTGGCAGACGGGCGCTTCACTCTCGGCCTCGGGGCGGGCGAGAACCTCAACGAGCACGTGATCGGCGAGGGCTGGCCCGGCATCGCCGTGCGGCACGACCTCCTCGAGGAGGCGGTCCACATCATCCGGGAGCTGCTGACCGGCGAGCTCGTCACCTGGGAGGGGCAGCACTTCCGTATCGACTCGGGGCGCCTCTGGGACGTCCCGGACGCCGGCGTCCAGATCGGGGTGGCAGTCTCGGGGGAGCGCGGGGTGGAGCGGTTCGCCCCGCTCGCGGACCACCTGGTCCAGACGGTGCCCGACGCCGACGTGGTGAGCGGCTGGACCGACCGGCACCCGGGAGCCACGCGGGTGTTCGGGCAGGTGCCGGTGTGCTGGGACCCCGACGAGGATGCCGCGGTCGAGCGGGCGCACGACGAGTTCCGCTGGTTCGGCGGTGGCTGGGCGGTGAACGCCGACCTGCCGACGCCGGCCGGGTTCGCGGCTGCCTCGCAGTTCGTCCGGCCGGACGACGTGGCGTCGTCGATCGCGTGCGGGCCCGACCTGGACCGGCTGGCCGAGAGCGCCCGGCCGTTCCTGGACGCGGGGTTCACCGACCTCGCCTTCGTGCAGGTCGGCGACCACCACCAGGACCGGTTCCTCGCTGAGGCAGCGCGACCGCTGCTGGAGCGGGCCCGGAGGCTCTAGGCCCTCCGGGACAGGTCAGGCCGCCGGTGCGGAGGGTCCGGACCGGCGTCCACCTCGAGCGGCTGCTCGATCTGCTACTCGGCCTCGACGCTGGTGGTGTGGTGCGGGGTGCCCACCGGCTTGGACTCGCTCGACCCGCGCTGCCGCAAGAAGACCGCGAACGTCACCATCGCCGCGACGGCAAGGAACTCGGACTGCCAGTTCTGCAGCGTGCGGTTCCAGAAGTCGGGCGAGGCCACGTACTGGAGCCAGGTCAGCGCGGGCTCGCCGTGCTCGGCGGCCTCCTCGTTGGCCACGACGTGACCGCCGAGCGACTGGGCCAACCACGACAGCAGGAAGATCGTGCCCATCACCAGCAGGAGCGAGTTCGCGTAGAGCCAGAGCCGGATGCCGCGGGCGCGCGACCAGGCCGGGGAGTCGGGCCGGGCGTGCTCGCCGACGAGCTGTTCCTCGTCGGTGCCGACCCCCTCGTCACCGGGTTTCTTGGACTCGGGAGAGCCGCGCTGGACCAGCCAGATCGTCGCGAAGATGAACATGAAGAACTGGAGGAACTCCGACTGCCAGTTCTCGGCCACGTCCACAAGGAAGGCCGAGGAGGTGACGAAGTCGAGGTAGCCGACGGGCGGTCGGCCGTGCTGAGCCAGCTCCTCCACCTCGGCGGCGTGACCCGCGAACGACTGTCCCACGAGCGTGACCAGGAAGATCGCGATGAACGCGAGGCTGAGCCCGTTGTCCCGAACGAACCGGCGCATGCTCAGCGCCCCGTCAGCGGAATGACGATCATCACGGCGAGACCGACGGCGATGATGCCGAGCAGCATCCAGAACGTCGCCGCGCCGGCCCGGCCGTTCCCATCGGATCTCTGACCGCCACTCATCCCCGCCCCTTCCGCATGTCGCCGACAGCCTCATGATGCTCCTGGCGCTGGTGACTGGCGCGCCGGCCGCTGGCGCGCAGGTCCGTGTCGGACTGTCCACGTCGCCCGGTCGGCGATGTGCGAGTGGCCCACGACCCGGACACAGTGAGGAGGCCGGTGAAGAAGACCGCCGGCAGCTCCCCTTCAAGGAGGCGCCCTGATGGCCAAGCAAACCGTTGCCGACGTCATGACCCCCGCTCCGATCACCGTCGACGGGACCGAGACACTCCGGGCGGCCGCCCGGTCGATGGCCGAGCACGACGTCGGGGTGCTGGTCGTCCGTGCCGGACCCACCGCCGTCGGCCTCGTCACCGACCGGGACCTCGTCGTGCGCGGCCTGGCCGCGGGCCTGGACGCCGACGCCACCGTCCAGGAGGTCACGAGCGACAAGGTCATCACCGTCGGGGTCACCGATCCGGTCGAGACCGTGGTCGAGGTCATGCGCGCCGCCGCCGTCCGCCGGGCGCCCGTCCTGGACGGCAGCGTCCTCGCGGGGATCGTCTCGATCGGTGATCTTGCCGTAGAGCGTGACCCGGACTCCGCGCTCGCGGACATCTCCCGCGCGCAACCCAACCGCTGACCCACGACCGTCGTGGTGGGTCCGCCCGGCACCCGCGTCGCGCGATCAGCTCCCGGGGCGGAAGTGGTCCACGAGGGCCGCGGCCAGGGCTTCCGGGTTCTCCTCCGCGACGTGATGGCCGGAGGGTATGCCGAACCCGTCCAGGTCGTCCGCCCAGGCACGCCAGATCGCGAGCGGGTCGCCGTACAGGTCCTCCAGGTCGTCCTGGAGCGACCACAGGACGCGTAGCGGCGCGGCGACCCGCCGGTGGGCGGCCTGGTCCGCCTCCTCGTGCGCGCGGTCGACCGAGAGGCCGGCCCGGTAGTCCTCCAGCATCGCGCGCACCACCTCCGGATGCCGGACGGCGGCCATGAGCTCGGCGTGGTTCTCGGCGCCCATGGTGGCGGCGTCCGCCTTGGGCCCGTACCACCCGACGGGGTTGGCGTTGATCACACGCTCCGGGATGTCCGGCTGGGCGAAGAAGAACCAGTGCCACCACCGGGTGGCGAAGTCCGCGTCCACGCGGCGCAGGTGCTCGCTGATCGGCAGGCAGTCGATCAGCGCCAGCCGCTCGACCGCCTCCGGGTGGTCGAGGGTGAGCCGCAGCGCGACATAGCTCCCGCGGTCGTGGCCCGCCAGGCAGAAGTGCTCGTGGCCGAGCTGCCGCATGACCGCGACCATGTCCCGGGCGACCGCTCGCTTCGAGTGGGCGGAGTGGTCGGGGCTCGGCTCGGGACCCCGTGAGCGGCCGTACCCGCGAAGGTCGGGGCACACCACGGTGAACCCCGCGTCGACGAGCCGTGGGGCCACGCGGTGCCAGGTCGCGGACGTCCGCGGATGGCCGTGCAGCAGGAGGACCGGCGGGCCCGATCCGGCGTGCCGGACGAAGATCGACGCCTCCTCGGTGTCGACCTGCCTGGTCGTGAAGTTCTCGAACACGTGCCCTCCGGTGTGTCGCGGCCGACGAGCGCTCAGGTCAGCCGGGGAGTGCCTCTCTGGTCCACCCGTGCGCCAGCCGGCGATAGCGGACGCGATGGCTCGGCCCCTCCTCGGATCCCTCCCAGAACAGGACGTCGACCGGCCGCAGCGCATACCCGGTCCAGTTCGGCGGAGGGTCCAGCACGGGACGGGTCGCGTCGAAGTCGGCCCAGCGGCGCTCCCGTTCGGACCGGGCCAGGCCGGCGAGCTCCGGGGTGTTGAGCCAGGCGAGCAGCTGCAGGTACCGCGACTGGCGCGCGTACGCCGTCCGGCTCTCCTCCGCAGAGATCTCCGACACCGCCCCGCGCAGCACGACCTGCCGTGCCTGCTCGTCCCAGCGGACCACGAGCGCGGCGCGGGGGTGCGCTCGCAGCTGACCCACCTTCCTGCTGCGGGCATCGGTGTGGAACGCCACGGAATCGGGGCTGACGCCGGTCAGGAGCACCGTGCGGGCGTCGGGCAGGCTGTCGGCGTCGACCGTCGCCAGGGTGGCCAGGGGCCGGTCCGGGTCGTCGTCCGCGGGCGCCCAGTGCCCGAGCAGGACGAACGGGTCGTCAGGGAGGGGCCCGTCGTCCTGGACGGGCCGGTCCTGCCGCTTCGATGACACAGTTCCTCCAGCTCGCTCCTCCGTCGAACAGCGCACCGGTACGCGGTGCGGCTCCAGCGGACCGTATCCCGGCGTGCGCGCGAGGAAAACCCGAGATGCGGAACGGTCGCGCCCGTCGAGGGGAAGGCCGGTCGCTACCGAGGGTGGTCCGCGCGGACGACGCCGTCCGTAGCGGGCGCGTCGGCCGGACGCACGGGCTCGTCGGGCATGAGCTCGTCGGCCTGGAGCTCGGTCCGTAGCTGGGCCTCCAGCCGGTCGTGGCTGACGACGGGCACCGGACGTTCGTGGGTCCTGATCCGCTCCAGGTACGTCCGTCCCGCCTGCCTGACTGCTTCCGCGATCTCCGTCTCGGCCAGGTCGCCGGGTGCGCGGCCGAGCTGGGGCAGGACCGCCCGGCGGACTGCTGCGGCGAGCAGGCGGGTCGCGGGCGACTCGGCCTCCTGGGCGTCGGCCGACCGGGCCGGCGCCATGCGTTCCGACAGCACCTCGATGTCGATGCCGCGTTCGGCCGCGACCTGCTCCAGGGCGGCCACCAGAGCGTCCTGGTAGGTCTTCTCGTCCTGCTGGGACAGCGCGTCCACGGCGTCCCGGTCGGCCATCGACGCCCGCGTCCGCGGGTGCTGGGGCCCGAGGGTCTCCTGCAGCGCCCGGATCCGCTCGTCGATCTGGTTGTACTCGGCCCATCCGTCCACGCCGAACCTGGCCAGCACCTCGCCTGCGTCGACCGGTATCCGTACGGGTGCCGTCCGGCTCGCTCCCGCAGCGCGGTCGGTGTCCCGGTGCCCGGGTTCGAGCGTGCTGTTGCGTTCCAGGGTCGTGGCAAGCTCGTCGGCGAGCTCTACGGCCAGCTCCAGCTCGGCCGTGACGTCAGGGGCCGAGCCGTCGTCCAGGTCCGGCCGGGTCGTGGTCGGTGTCGTCGCCGGCAGGGGCGCTCCGGTCAGCGACTCGCTGCCCGGCGTCGTACCCGCGAGCGGCGCGGGCGTGAGCCCGTCGGTGGTGAGCGCGGCGGCCGGCTGTTCGTCCCGCTGTCGAGCATCGTTCGTCGTCGTCATCGATGTTCCTCCGGTCGACGTCGCGCGTCTCCCGGGTGCTCGGCAAGGGCCGACAGACGGAGCATGGTGCGCGAACCATGGTGCCTCGCCCTCCGGGGCCGGGTGCGCTGCGCGTACCGGGTGCGAGGAGGGATGAAGATCGGAGGCTGGCCGTCTGCTTGACCCGCGGCAAGGCTACCGGCAGGACGACGCAGCGACGACGCCGACCATCGACCCGTTCGGCTTCCCGCGGTCGTGTCGGCACAGGCAGCCGTCCCGACCGGCACCCTCGAGGCGGAATGTGCGAGTCGCCCCACTTCGTGGCACGGTGCCAGAAGTGGCGCACGGTCCAGCACCGGCCGTGCAGCCGAGCACGAGATGAGGTGAGGTCCGCGGTGCGCTCCTCCTGGTATTCCGACGCTGTGATCTACCAGCTCGATCCTCGGCTCTTCGCCGACTCGAACGACGACGGCTGGGGCGACCTGCGCGGCATCGCCGAGCGGTTGCACTACCTGCGCGGGCTCGGCGCCACGTGCGTGTGGATGCTGCCGTTCTACACCTCGCCCTTCCGGGACGGGGGCTACGACGTCAGCGACCATCTCGCGATCGACCCCCGTCTGGGAGACCTGGCCGACATGGCCCACCTGCTCGAGGCCGCCGAGGATCTGGGCCTGCACGTGCTCGTCGAGCTGATCACGCAGCACACGTCCGACCAGCACCCGTGGTTCCAGGAGGCGCGGCGGGACCGGAGCTCGCCGTACCGCGACTACTACCTCTGGGCCGACGAGCCGAACAACGACATCCAGCCGATGTTCCCCGACGTCGAGCCCAGGACGTGGACGTGGGACGACGAGGCGCAGCAGTTCTACCGGCACGCGTTCTACTCGCACGAGCCGGACCTCGCGCTCGACAACCCGCGCGTGCGCGAAGAGCTGTACCGCATCGTGGCGTTCTGGCTGCGCATGGGGGTCTCGGGCTTCCGCGTGGACGCCGTCCCGATGATGCTCGAGCGCGCCCGCGCGGCCCGGCCCGACACGGACGGGCAGTGGCTCGTGGGAGACCTGCGGGCCGCCGTGTCCGGGCAGCGCACCGGGGCGGTGCTGCTCGGTGAGGTCGACGTCGCGCCCGACGAGTACGCCCACTACTTCGGGGCCGACGGGCAGGGCATGACGATGCTGCTCGACTTCTGGCTGAACAACCACCTCTTCCTCGCCCTGGCGCGCGGGCAGGCCGAGCCGCTGGAGCGGGCGCTGCGCAACCAGCCCGCGGCCCCGGACGGGGCCACCTACGCGCACTGGCTGCGCAACAACGACGAGCTGAACCTCGTCCGGCTCTCGGAGGACGAGCGCACGGAGGTGCTGGACACCTTCGCTCCCGACGACTCGATGCGGGTCTACGGCCGCGGCATCCGGCGCCGCCTGGGTCCCATGCTCGACGGCGACCCCCGCCGCATCGCGCTGGCGCACGCGGTGACGCTCTCCTTGCCCGGGCCGCCGGTGCTGCGCTACGGCGACGAGATCGGTATGGGCGACGACCTCGATCGGCCGGAACGCGAGGCCGTCCGGACGCCGATGCAGTGGTCCACGACGCCGTCGGCGGGCTTCTCGAACGCCGCGACGGACCGGTTCCAGGCGCCGGTGGTCACCGGACCCTACGGCCCCGAGCACGTGAGCGTGGACGAGCAGAGCGTGCGCGACGGCTCCCTGCTGCACCGGGTCGGCGCCCTGGTGCGCGCCCGGCTGGGACTGAGCGAGCTCGGCCGGGTCCGCCCGGAACCGTGGGACCTGGGCGTGCCGTCCGTGCTGGCGCTGCGGTACCAGGTCGAGGAGTCCAGCGTGCTCCTGGTGGCCAACCTCGCGGACGAGGAGGTGGTGGCCCACCTGCCTGCCGGGGAGGTCGCGGTCCTCGAGGCGGGGCAGGCACGCTACGTCGACGTGCACGTCGACCAGGACTACGCCGCCGTGGAGGCCGACGGCCGCATCCCGGTCGCCGGGTACGGGTACCGGTGGCTGCGCCGCACGATCGACGGCGACGCGGTCGGCAGCTCGGCGGCCGGGAGCGAGGAGGCCTCATGACGGTCGTCGGCTTCCACGTCTCGCACGAGCAGCTGCACCCGTCCGAGGGGCTGCGCGTGGCCCGGCTGGCGCAGGACGCCGGCTTCGAGGCCGGGATGTGCTCCGACCATCTCGCGCCGTGGAGCGAGCGGCAGGGCGAGTCCGGGCTCTCGTGGTCCTGGCTCGGCGCCGCGCTCGCCACGACCGGGCTGTCCTTCGGCACGGTGTGCGCCCCGGGTCAGCGCTACCACCCCGTGATCGTGGCGCAGGGCATCGCCACCCTCGGCGCGATGTTCCCCGGGCGGTTCTGGGTGGCCCTCGGCTCGGGCGAGTACCTCAACGAGCACGTGACGGGGGAGCCGTGGCCGCCGAAGGCCGAGCGCGATGCCCGGCTCGCCGAGTGCGTCGAGGTGATCCGGGCGCTGCTGCGCGGCGAGGAGGTCGATCACGTCGGCCGCGTCGTCGCACGCCAGGCGCGGCTGTGGACGCTGCCGGACGTCGCGCCCGCGCTGGTGCTTCCCGCCCTGACACCCGAGACGGCGGGCCGGCACGCGGCGTGGGCGGACGGCCTGATCACCGTGAACCAGCCGGTGGAGCGGCTCCGGCGTGTCATCGGGGCGTACCGCGACGCCGGCGGCGCGGGCGACGTCGCCGTCCAGGTGCATCTCTCGTGGGCGCCGACGCCGGAGGAGGCGGAGGAGGTGGCCCTCGACCAGTGGCGGACGATCACGGTCCCGCCGCAGGTCGCCGCGGACACCCCCACGACCGCCGCGTTCGACGCGCTCGGCCGCGACGTCGGCATCGACGAGGTGCGCCGCGCCGTCCTGGTCTCCGCGGACCTCGGCGAGCTCACCGGTCGACTCGCGGAGCTGCGCGACGCCGGTGCCGACCGCCTCTACCTGCACCATGTCGGACGACGTCAGGACGCGTTCATCGACGCGTTCGGTGAGCACGTCCTTCCTGCGTTGCGCTGAACGGCGCCTAGGCGGACGCTTCCTCGCCGGTGCCGTAGCGGGCCAGGAACGTGACGACCGCCTCATGGGCGATGCCGTCCAGCTCCTCGGCCGGGTAGCGCGCCGCGCCGCCGGTCAGGGTGAGCCGGTTCAGGGGTGCCGCCAGGGTGAGCTCTCCCCGTGGCCGCCGGGCTCCGCCGCGAGATCGGCAAGGAGGCCGGCGACACCGTCACCGTGCGCCTGCTGGAGCGGTTGGGCTGACCGTCGGGTCGTCAGTGGTGCTGGTGCGGTGCCGCGGACGCATCGTCGTACTCGTCCGGGTGGCGCAGGCCCGGGCCGCCGACCTGGCGCCCGAGCGGGACGGCGCGACCGTGGGGTTCTTCCCATGCCTCCTGGCGGCCCAGGGCCGTGAGATCGAGCCAGGGGATGCCGTAGTGGAACTCCTGGATGCCGCGGCCGTAGGTCGAGTAGGTGTGGAAGACGTCGTCGCCGTCGCGGAGAAAGGCGCTGATGCCAGGCGCGTCGCCGGGCGTGCGCCAGTCCTCGCCCCAGGGCAGCCCGACCTCGGCGAGCTCGGCCTCGTTCCGGTACTCGACCATGACGGGCGCGACGGCCGGGTCCATGGTCGCGTAGAAGTCGTAGTTGAAGTCGCTGCCCAGGGACGAGAACCAGGGGAACGTCCAGCCCATGTCGTCCGCGTAGGCGGTGAGCTTCTCGTAGGGCGCGCGCGAGACCGCGACCAGCGTCGTGTTCCGCGCGTGCAGCTGGCGCAGGTGTCCGGGGATCATGTCCGCGGCCGAGGCGCAGCTGGTGCAGCCGCGGTCCTGGAAGTGCTCGACGCCGTCGGCGTCGCGGTCCCACATCCACATGAAGTGGTGCATCACCAGCTGCGGGCGCCCGTCGAACAGGTCCAGCAGGGAGACGGTGCCGTCCGGGCCCTCGAACCGGTAGTCCTTGTCCACGTGCACCATCGGGAGCCGGCGGCGGTCCGCCGCCAACCGGTCCTGCAGGCGGGTCAGCTCCTTCTCCTTGGCCAGCAGCTCCTTGCGCGCCACGAGCCAGTCCTCGGGCGACACCACGGCCGGCAGCTCGGTCCGCTCCATCGCAGGCTCCTCACCGTTGTTCGGTCCTGGTCGACGGTAGCCCGGCGTCCGTCGACCAGCTCGATCTCCTCGCTCGGTGATCGGTTCTCACACGGTAGGAGTGGTGCCGGGGCGGCCGCGATGTGTTTCGGGGCAGCCCGAAGCGTGCCCGGCCCGGAGGCGTCGGGCGCACTCCGCCGCCGTGCTCAGCGGTCCTGCCCGGACATGAGCGGCGTGGGCGACACGGGCAGGGCGATGGCGCGGAAGACGTTCTCCGGGTCGAGACGACGCTTGACCGCGAGCAGCCGTTCGGTGTTCGGCCCGTACGCGTGCGCGATCTGGGCCGTCTCGGTCGGCCCGAGCAGGTTGGGGTACCCGCCCGGCAGGGCCTCGGGCTCCAGGGCGCTGGTCACCTCGTGCGCCCAGGCGCGGTGGTCCGCCGCCCGGATGTCGTCGGGCTCCCACTGGGCGATGACCTCGAGCATCAGATGGGGGTCGCGGCTGCCGAACGCGGTCTCCGTCACGGGCACCCGCTGTGCGGCGCCGTGCAGGCTGTGCACGGACACGGCGGACGTGGACGACGTCAGAGTCGATCCGGCGTGGATCAGCGCGTCGCGGACGCCTGAGGTGAGGGACGGCACCGAACGGGTGCGGATCTCGACGTGTCGGCCGGCGGGGAACTGCGCGTCGATCGCGGCGAGCATGTCAGGCAGCGTGGTAGCGGCGACCTGGGAGACGAGCGGGGTGCCGAGGGTGTCGAGCCGCGCGAGTGCGCGCTCTCCTGTGCGAACGTCGTCGCCGCTCCAGGTGGGGGAGGCGAAGAGCACGGGCTCGCCAGCGGCACCGGCCAGCACGCCGAACTGGACGGTCAGCTCCTCAGGGCTCTCGGCAAGGACGTCCGACAGCCCGGTCAGCACGGTCCCGGCCTGCGCCCACGGGAACACGAGCAGACCGGACAGCAGCGTGGGCAGGTCGTGGAGGCGCACGCGCATCGAGGTGACCAGGCCGAAGTTGCCGCCGCCGCCGCGCAGTGCCCAGAAGAGGTCGGGTTCGTGCTCGTCGTCCGCGGTGACCACGGAGCCGTCGGCGAGGACCACGTCGGCCGAGAGCAGGTTGTCCAGCGCGAGCCCGAACCGGCCGCCGAGAGGCCCGTAGCCACCGCCGAGCGTCAGCCCGACCATGCCCACGGAGCCGGCGGTGCCGGTCACGGGGGCCAGGCCGAAGGGCTGCGCTGCGGCGGCAAGGTCGGCGGCGGTCGTTCCCGCCGAGATGGTTGCCACCCTCGCCCCGGCGTCCACGGTCACCCCGCGCAGTCCGGAGACGTCGATGGTCAGGCCGCCGTCGCTGAGGGCGCGGCCTGCCCAGTCGTGACCGCCACCGCGTACCGACAGGAGAGTCCCGGTCTCGCGGGCAGCCAGGATGGCGGCGCGGGCGTCAGCCGGGTCGGCGCACCGGACGACGACGCCGGGCCGCGCCGTCGCTGCGCCGTTCCAGATACGCCGAGCTGCGTCGTACTCCGGACCGTCGCTGACCACCGAGCCCGAGCGGACGGTTCGCCGCAGGATCTCGACGAGACGGCTGCGCTGCTGATTCTCCGGACGTGACATGAGTCCCACTTCCCTGCCGAGGTCGACGTAGTAGAGTGACTAGTCAGTCTACATGGTGTGGCGAGGGCTGTTCCGTCACGGGCACCCGGCTCGACGCAGAACTCGCCACGAGAGAGGAAACATCATGGCTACCAAGGTCGAGATCATCATCGACAACCTCGACACCCCCGACGCCTTCGAGACCGCCCTGCCGGACGTGCTCGACAAGGCGCGGGCCCTCCCGGGTCTGCGGCGTCTGGAGTCGAGCCGGGTATGGCCCAAGGAGGACGGCACGCCGACGCCGGCCTTCCGCACGCTCGACCTGTACTTCGACGGCTACGACGAGGCCTCGGCGGCCACGGCGTCGCCCGAGGGCGGTGCGTTCTTCGGCGCCGTGATCGAGGCGACCGGCGGCAAGATCACCGGCCTCTTCCTCGACGTCGAGATCAGCTAGAAGCGCCCCGCGCGAGTGAACCGACGAGACATACCGCGTCGCGGGCTGAGGTCGATCGGACTGGGACAGCGGCTGTGAACGTGAGCGGGCGGTCCGGCGCGCGTGCTGGACCGCCCGCTCGCCGCCAGCTGATGACGTGCGACCGCGTCCCGAGGACGCCGTGGACCGGACCGGCGTCGCCGTGGGGAACAAGCCGCCTGCGCGGCGAGGTTGAGGCGGATGCGCCTCGGGTTCCGGGGCGACCACGCTGCGAGAGGGGTGAGCACATGGGCGAGTCGCGTGACGAAGAGCTGGACGTGCTGATCGGGGCGATACCCGAGGGCTGGTCGCGTGCGCGGGTAGCCGGGCAGACGTGGGGCGTGACGCGTACGACGCGTGCCGGAGGCAAGGTCGTCTCCTTCGAGGCGGAACGCCTCGGTGGCGCCGAAGGGCTCGGCGCGAACATCTGGTTCACCGCGGACGGCGCCGTGCTCAAGCCGTGCGAGGTGCCCGCGGAGCGGGTGATGCAGCTCCTTCGTTCCGTGGCGTCACCGCAGGCCGACGTTCGCGCGACGACCCGCGCATGACGCCCAGGTCGGCTACCTGTCGCGAGCAGGCGTGAGCCGCTCGAGGACGGCGTGTGCGACGGGCTTGTACTGGGCGTAGCGGTCGGGGTAGGCCGAGACCTCGACGGCCTGGGCGGCTTCTCCCGGGTGCAGGTCCTTCCACCCGTCGATGTCGAGCAGGCCGCGCGGCGAACCGTCGTTCGGGCCGCCCGGGCCACCGAAGAAAGCGGCGGCCTGGTACTTCGGTCGCATGAGCTGCTTGACGCTTCCCCAGCCGGACGCAGGACGCATCTGGAACAGTCCGAGGCTGTCGAAGTCCTGGCCGACCCCGTCGTGGGGATGCTTGACCGAGGCCGGGTAGGCACCGGGGTTGGCCAGCATCTGCAGGTGTGACTCGGTCAGCGCGGCCATGAGCGCGACGATGATCCCGTCACGCCCGACGCCCTTGGTGCGCGAACCCACGGAGATGATGGTGGCGGCGTGGCGCAGCTGGCTCCGGTCCAGGGACACCGGTATGCCGTCGACGGTCTTCGCGGTGAGCCCGGTGGGCAGGCGCTGCACCGTCGGTCGGTTGCTGCTGCGGTCGGCGCGGTCGGTGCGGTCGCGGCCACCACGGTCGTGGCGGTCACGGTCACGGTCACGATCGCCGTCGCCGTCGCGGCGGTGACCCTGGCCGGGATCCTCACCTGCTCCGCCGGCGACACCGGTTGAGGGTGCGGAGAGGGCGTGTGCGATCGGGGCCGTGGCTGGTCCGAAGAGCAGCACCGCGAGGAGGAATGTCGCGACGACGCGCGTCAGAAAGATCGGACCTGGTGTACGGATCTGCAGGGTGTCGAGTTGCTGGGGGGTAGGCATGGCGGAGAGCACCGGCCAACGATGCCCTGTCAGGTGGAGACAACGTGTGAGGCGAACGTGTGAGTAGGTGGCTGCTGTGGTGCGATCGCGGCAGGCCGCCCGAAGCCGACCGACCGGGACGGTGTCGGGCGAGAGCGGCCAAGCGCGAGGCCCCGCGCAGACCCTGGCTCCGGTCGACGAACCCAAGGAGCCGGGACCCCCAAGCTCCCCAGGTCGGCGGTCCCAGCTCCTGCCCGAGCGTGGGCCCAGACCCCACGCGCGGGTCCCGACCCGGGCATCGCCCGGGCCTCTGCCCTGCCGGGAGCCTACGTGGGTCGTGGGGCCTGAGTAGCGTCCGGGGTGGGTGAAATGGTGGAGGAAGTGGCGCTCGCGGGCGCGTAGCCTCTGATCCCTGTGGCCGGTCACCCGGCCTGGGTCACGACCTGTTGCCGGGCTGGTGGCCGCTGGCGAGCTCGTGGGCCTCGGCGGCGAGCTCGGACCAGTCCTCGGGGTCCGAGATCGTCACCCAGTCGGCGCCGGGGTCGTGCCGGAGGAGCTCCGCGATGCCGCGCTTGATCAGATCGTCCGCGCGGACGGCGGGCAGGCGGACGGCGAGCGAGCTGCCCGCGAGGAAGGCGAACGGCGTCTGACGGACCAGGAGTGCTCCCTCGCGCACGGTGACGTCGAGGTCGGGGTCCTGTTCGAGGGCGGTCCTGAGAGCTTCGTACCGGGCGTCCATGGTCATCGTGCTGTC
Source organism: Promicromonospora sp. NPDC060204 (assembly GCF_042728455.1). Taxonomy (NCBI): domain Bacteria; kingdom Bacillati; phylum Actinomycetota; class Actinomycetes; order Micrococcales; family Promicromonosporaceae; genus Promicromonospora; species Promicromonospora sp. NPDC060204. The sequence continues at coordinate 10,034 of NZ_JBHWZO010000019.1, read as the reverse complement.
TCCTGTCGTGCACCTGAGGTGGTCTGACGGCCACCTGGTCGATCCTATGGCCCGACCTCCGAGCCTTCAGGTTGCCGGTGGCCTGCGCGAGGCAGGTCGTCGCGGCCTCCGCTCACCGCGAGCCCGGATAGAGTCCTCGCCGTGAGCAGCGGATGGCAGGACATCATGAGCTCGGTGCACGAGGGCGCAAACGGCCCGTGGATGTGTCCGGAGTGCGACGAGGTCGCCGTCGAGCTGGGTCAGCGCTTCCGGGGTCGCGGGGTCGTCGAGTCGACGCTGCTGTGTCTTGCCTGCCAGGCCGGGGCCGACGTCGTTGACCCGTGAGGTCCGTAACCCCTAGCCTGGCCGCCAGGCGTTCAGGACCTGTCCGAGTCAAAGGAGACCTCGCGAGGCTGGGTCCGGCCACCCCACCACCCAAGCAGTCGCAGATGATGCCGAGCTCGCCGCCCGCCAGGATGACAGCGCTGACATAGGCCGCCGTCGGGCCGGTGCCGGACCGCTCGGACCACCACCGAACGAAGGAGCGAACGATGAAGTTCACCAGAGTTGCCGCCACGGTTGCCGCGCTGGCCTGCGTGGTGGGGACGGCGGCCCCCGCCGACGCGGAGCAGGGCGGCGCGGACCAGGGCGGCGCCCCCGCCGTGTCGCAGCGCACGCAGGTGCGGCGGGCGGTCGCGTCGTACGACGCGATGCAGGAGCACATGGCGGCGAGCGACGGTTCCGGCCTCTACCGCGAGCGGTACCCGAGCGGGGCCGACGACCGCACGTACTCGTTCGAGTGGCCGCACTCCCAGGCGCACGTCGCGACGCTCGACCTCACCGGCCTGCCCGGGGCACTAGGGCGGTCGTTCGAGGACGACCTCACCGACGTCGCCCGCGGGCAGGAGCACTTCTGGAACGCCGACGGCGGCACCACCGGGCTGCCCGGCTACGACTCGTACCCGCGCGCCCCGTACGGCGGTGGCGGCGACATGTTCTACGACGACAACGAGTGGGTCGCGCTCGCCAAGGTGCAGCAGTACCTGGCCACCGGCGACGAGGCGGCGCTCGGACGTGCCGAGGAGATCTTCGAGCTCGTGGTCTCCGGGTGGGACACCGATCCGTCGCACCCGGCGCCCGGCGGCGTCTTCTGGACCCAGGCCACCTGGAGCACCGACCGCAACACCGTCTCCACCATGCCCGGCGCGCAGCTCGCCACCCGCCTGTACCTGATCACGGGGGAGCGCGACTACCTCGACTGGGCGAAGCGGATGGTGGGGTGGACCGACGAGCACCTGCTCGCGCCGAACGGCCTCTACTGGGACAACATCAAGCTTGACGGGACGATCGACCGTACGCAGTGGTCGTACAACCAGGGCGTCCCCCTGGGCACCTACACCCTGCTGTTCGAGGCGACGGGCGACCAGCGCTACCTGAAGAAGGCGAAGGCGATCGCGGCGGCGTCCTACCGCTACTACGTCACCGAGGGGCGGCTGGCCGACCAGCCGATGTTCTTCAACTCCATCTGGTTCAAGAACCTCCTCCTGTTGGAGTCGGTGACCGGCGGCACGAAGTACCGCGACGCCATGGCGGACTACGCCGACCACCAGTGGCGCACCGAGCGCGCGCCCGCGACCGGGCTGTTCAACGCCGGCGACGAGCACACGGAGCTGCTGGAGCAGGCGGCGATGGTCCAGATCTACGCCACGCTGGCCTGGCCCCGCAAGCAGGCGTCCATCCTGTACTGAGCCCGCCGAGACAGTCGGCACCGAGGAGCGGTCGAGGGGTCGTCCTGCGAGTTTTCCCTGGGAACGCAGGGCGACCCCCTCCTAGGCTGCCGGGCGTGAGTTCCTTCGACGTCGACACCCTGCGCGGCCTGCCGCACCGCGAGGCCGCCGGCCGCCTCCTTGCCGGCGGCTGGAACGTGTGCGGCCTCGGGGACTGGGCCACTGTCTGGCGGTCGCCCGACGGCGCGCTCGTCGCCCGGGTCAGCCCGTTCGAGCCGGCCTACGGGGTCTTCGTCGAGCTGTGCCGCTCCCTGGAGGGGCATCCGCTGCTGCCGCGCATCGAGGTCGACGCGCCCCTGGCGGGCGGGGGCCGCATCACCGTGATGGAGTTCCTGATGCCGGTCCAGCGGGCCGAGGCGGAAGCCGTCGTCGACCGCTGGAGCGCCGCCGCGCCGGACGACCCGATCACCACCGTGCGCAGGAAGGCGGAGCAGCTCGACGCCGAGGCCGCCCGGTCCGTCCCGTTCTGGGGCGGGCTGGACCACAACCCCGGCAACGTGCTGCGCAACGCCGTCGGCGAGCCGAAGCTCGTCGACCTGTTCTACGCGGCAGGCCTGGAGATCTACCGGGTCCTGCGGGAGGACCCGGCGCGCCTCGCCGAGGCGATCCCCGCCGAGCGCCGGCGCTACATCTGCGACATCGCCGCGCTCGCCCGCATGTCCGACCCGGACGAGCTCGCCGCGCTGCGAGCTGCCGCCGACAGCATCGGCTGAGCGCCGAGCGGCCCGTTCGAACGCCACGGGGGACGCGGGCCGTCAGGACTGCTCGGCCTCGACGATTCCCTTCAGCACGGCCATCGCGCCCATGCCGTTGGGCCAGCCGGTGTAGAACGCGAGCTGCAGCAGGGCCTCCTTCAGCTCGTCATCGGTGACGCCGTTCCGGCGCGCGTAGCCGAGGTGGAACTGGAGCTGGTCGGTCTTGCCCAGCGCGGTCAGGGCCGCGACCGTGACGAGGCTGCGGCACGTGGGAGTCCCCGTCAAGGGGTGTACCGACAGAGGATCCCTCGCGGCGTCGCCCCGCCGTACGTTGGATCACCGGAACAGAAGGAGACGACCATGTCTGACAGCGAGTTCGACCAGATCTTCCCGCTCGGGGAGAAGAACGACGCCTACGCGCAGTACTTCGTCGGCCAGAGCTATCTGGCCCCGCTCGCGCCGGGCAGCGTCCCCGTCAGCAACGTGAGCTTCGAACCGGGATGCCGCAACAACTGGCACATCCATCACGGCAGCGACGGTGGTGGCGACCAGATCCTGCTGTGCACGGCCGGCAGCGGCTGGTACCAGGCCGAGGGCGACGACCCCGTGAGCATGGAGCCCGGGTCGGTGATCCATGTCCCGGCGGGGACGAAGCACTGGCACGGGGCGAAGCAGGACTCATGGTTCTCCCACCTCGCTCTCATCACGCCCGGCGCAGACGTGCGCAACGAATGGCTGGAACCGGTCACCGACGAGGCGTACGGCCGGCTCCAGACCGCCGTCACAGGTCCTCCGCGATCGCCCTGATGTCCCCGAGGCGCCGCTCCCAGGAGGCGCCGATCGCATCCAGGCGCCGGGCGGTGGCGCTGAGCTCCGCGCCCAGCACCCGGTACTGCACCTCTCGCCCGGCGGGGACCTGCTCGACCAGCCCGACCCGCTGGAGTATCCCGAGGTGCTTGGTGATCGCCTGGCGGCTGATCGGCAACGCGGCGGCCAGCGCCGAGGCGGACGCCGGCGCCTGCCCCAGCAGGGTCAGGATGTTCCAGCGGTTCTCGTCACCCAGCGCAGCGCACATCGGGACCAGCGCCTCCTTCATCACAGCACCTCCATCGCCACGACCAGCTGGTCCAGCAGCTCGTCCCAGCCGAGGCGGTGGCTCTCCAGGTTGCCGGCGGGGTCGACCGTCGTCTCGAAACCCGTCTCGACGACGGTGAGCTGCGTGCCGCCGGGCACCGGCTCGAGGGTGAAGGTGAAGACGGTCGAGTGTGCGGGGTCGACCTCGCTCGGGACGGCCTCGGCAGCCTCGTCGTTGCACCAGCGGTAGGAGATGGTCCGCGGCGGGTCCACCTCCTCGACACGGATCGGGATGGCGGGTTCGTCCGGCCACGCGACGGTGCCGTGGGCGCCGACGCCGTCGCCGACGAGCACCGTCCGCCCGAACCAGCGGGAGATGTGCTCCGGCTCGGTGACGGCGATCCACACCTTCTCCACCGCAGCGGCGATCCGGATCGTCCGGCGCACGGTGAACGTGTCCTGCTCGGCGACGGACAGCGGGTTGTCGGTCATCTCGTTCGTCCCTTCCTCGGTCAGCTCGGTCGGCTCAGTCGGCCTGGCCACGCGCGGCGAGCGCCTCGGTGGGTGTCCCGGCGCCCAGCTCGACCCTCCGCGGCTCCGCCGTCTGCGGGGCGGCCTCCGCGGCAGGCGCCTGCGGGCGGAGCCGGCCCGTGGCGACGGCCACGACCACCGCGGTCGCCGCCACCACGGCTCCGGCGAGGACGGCGGCCGCGAGACCCGCCTGCCCGATCGCGGCGCCCCCGAGCAGAGCCCCGACGGCGTCCCCGGCATTGCTCGCGGACGCCGGCAGCGAGGCCGCGAGGGCCGCTCCGGGCCCGGCCAGGCTCATCACCCGGCTCTGCATGGCGGGCGCCATCCCCATGGCGAACAGTCCCACGCCGACGATGGCCAGCACGGCGACCGTGACCTGCCCACCGAAGAAGAACATGACCAGCAGCGAGATCATCAGGCCGATCGTCCCATATCGCAGGGCGCGCACGGCGTGCGCGTCGGCGAAGCGGGACCCGACCGCGGAGCCCACCGTCGTCGCCACCCCGAACGCGAACAGCACCCCCACCACCAGCGGACCGGTGACACCCGTGACCTCGCCCAGGTACGGCACCAGGTACGTCAGGGCCGACTGGACGCCCGCGAAGACCAGGCAGCACAGCGCCAGCACGGCAAGCACCCGCGGCGCGAACGCATGGCGCAGCTGGGCGCCGGCCGTCCGGCTCGCGCTCGCCACCGGGACCGGAGGCAGCACCAGCAGGGCGGCGAGCACGACCCCGACACCGATGACCGCCAGGCCCACGAACGACACGCGCCACCCGAGCTCCCGCCCGAGCAGCGACGCGAGCGGCATGCCCACGGCGCTCGCGGCAGCGAAACCGGTGATCACCACGCCCATCGCACGGCCGGCACGATCGCGCGGCACGACGCCGTCCAGCGCGGTCAGAGCCGCGGCGACGAACAAGCCCTCTGTCGCCCCGACCCCGGCGCGCGCGACGAGGAACAACGTGTGGTCCGCCACCAGTACCGGCATCAGGTTGAGCAGCGCGAACGCTGCCACGGCACCGACGAGCACCGCTCGGCGGTCCAGGTGTGCCGTCAGGAGCGCGAGCAACGGGCCGCCGAACGCCATGCCCAACGCGAAGGCGGTCACCAGCGCGCCGGCCACGGGGATCGAGACGGCCAGGTCGGCCGAGATCAGGTCGAGCATTCCCATGACGAGCAGCTCCGCGCTGCCCATCGCGAACGCCCCGACAAAGAACAGGACGAGGACCGCGGGGGTCCCGCCGCGAGGCTTGCCGATCGCTTCCATGATGTCCTCCGGTCGGTTGAGTGCAACCTGATGGTTGCACAACCGGACCTGGTCCTGCAACCTGTTGGTTGCAGGTTGGCGAGATCGCGCCGCCATCACGACGACGCCTCCTCACCGCCGCCCGCCGTCGGCGCGAGGACGCCGGTCAGGAGGTCGACCAGCTCTGCGGCGAGCCGGCCGTCGGGGTCGAGGTCGGGGTCGAACACCGTGAGCTGCAGGCCGACGCAGCGCGGGGAGGCGCACAGGGCTCGAAGCACCAGCGCCAGCTCGTCGAGCCCGAGCCCTCCAGGGTCGGGACTGTCGACCGCGGGCATGATCCCGGGGTCGAGCACGTCGGCGTCGACGTGCACCCAGAACCCGTCCAGCTCGGTCCGCTCCAGACGGTCCAGCGCGGCGCGGGCCGACGCGGCGGCTCCGGCCGTGCGGAGCTCGGCGACGTGCCGGACGAGGACGGCGGTCCCCGCGAGCTCGGCGGAGTACTCGTCGTCGTCGCGGATACCGAGCACCGCGACGTCGTCGTCCCGCACGTAGGGGCGCAGGCCGTCCAGGTCGGTCACCTCCGTCGCGCCCCGACCGGTGACCAGGGCGAGGTCCTCGCCGGCGGCGGCGCCCACCACCGCGGAGTTGCCGGGGTGCCTGAAGTCCGAGTGCCCGTCCAGGAAGGCGAGGCCGAACCGGCCGCGCCGGCGCAGCGCCAGCCCCGTCCCGAGCAGGATGCTGCAGTCGCCGCCGAGCACCAGCGGGAACCGGCCGGCGTCGAGCAGGGCGGTGATGCGGTCGGCGAGGCGCCGGGAGTACGCCGCGATCTGCGGCGCGTGCGCCACGCCGTCGCCCGGTCGCCAGCCCTGCCGGTCGTACCGGGGCGGGGTGACGCAACCGGCGTCCCACGCCCCGAGCCGGTCCAGGAGCCGGTGGTCCCGCAACGCACCCGGCGCCTTGTACGTGCCCGGCACGACGCCGGAGCTCGGAGGCCTCAGGCCCAGGTTGGAGGGCGCGTCGAGCACGGCGAGTCGTCGCGCCCGGTCGCTCGTCGTCGCGTTTGCCGCACCGGCAGGTTCGCTCATGGCGCCCATCCTGGTCGTCCTGACAGCCGCGGCGCACCCGGGACGGGTCCCGGGCGCCCGACGACGTTCCGGCCGGTCCGGCGTACGGGCGATGCGGGTTCGCTCCCGCCGTCGGCGCGAGCAGCTAGTCACTGCCTGGCCGCGCGGCGCCGGGCGTCCGGGTGACGGGCATGGCGGCGGGCCTGCAGGCGGTGGTGGAGCTGCCGCCCGGGACCGCGAGCGCGGGGCGCTCGGGGCCGCTGTCGAGCGGGGCCTCCTGGTGGGAGGCCTGTACGGCGCGCCCGGCACCCGCTACTGTATCGATAAATCTGCCGCTGCCCGCGCGTGCCTTCTCGCAACAACGATGTTAGCGCTCACACGTCCTGGCCCGCGCAGCAGGTTCCTCCGGAGCCACGGTGCCGACCGCACCGTCGGCAGCGGCAGCACGTGATGCCCAGGCGCGGCCGACGGCGGCCGCGCCCCGACAGGCAAAGGAGCGAAGGATGAGGAAGTCCATCGCACGTCTCGCGCTCGGGCTGGCAGCGGCCCTGGTGCTGGTCCCGGCAGTCGCAGGCCCCGCCGAGGTCCCACCGGCGGCCGCGGCGAGCAGCAACCTGCTGACGAACGGCGACCTGGAGAACGGTACGACCGGCTGGTCGGCCTTCGGCGCCGGGACGGTGACGTCCAGCACGAGCCCGGTCCACGGCGGAAGCCGGTCGCTCCTGCGGACCGGTCGCACCGCGGCGTGGAACGGCCCGGCCCAGACCGTGACGTCCACGCTCACCAACAACACCAGCTACACGGCGAGCGTGTGGGTGCGCTCCCAGAGCGGGACGCCGACCGGCCGGGTCACGCTGGCCGTGACCGCGGGCGGCACGACGAGCTACGTCAACCTCGCCCAGGGCGCGGTCAGCTCCTCGGGCTGGACGCAGCTGACCGGCACGGCGACGGTGTCCTGGTCCGGGACGCTGTCGTCCGCGTCGTTCTACGTGGAGACGGCGGCGGGCACGGACAGTCTCTACATCGACGACGCCTCGCTCGTGAGCAGCACGACGTCGACCTGCGACCTGCCGTCGACCTACCGCTGGACCTCCACCGGCGTCCTGGCCACGCCGAAGTCCGGGTGGGTCTCGCTCAAGGACTTCACCGTGGCGCCCTACAACGGTCAGCAGCTCGTCTATGCGACGACGCACGACACGGGCACGTCGTGGGGTTCGATGAACTTCAGTCTCTTCAGCAGCTGGTCGGGCATGGCCGGGGCCGCGCAGAACACGATGTCGTCCGCCACGGTGGCCCCGTCGCTGTTCTACTTCGCCCCGCGGAACATCTGGGTGCTCACCTACCAGTGGGGTCCGTCCCCGTTCATGTACCGGACCTCCAGCGACCCGACGAACCCGAACGGCTGGTCGGCAGCGAGCCCGCTGTTCACCGGATCGATCTCCGGCTCCGGCACCGGTCCCATCGACCAGACGATCATCGGCGACGGCACGAACATGTACCTGTTCTTCGCCGGGGACAACGGGAAGATCTACCGGGCCAGCATGCCGATCGGCAGCTTCCCGGGCAGCTTCGGCAGCTCCTACCAGACCATCATGAGCGACACCACGAACAACCTGTTCGAGGCTCCGCAGGTCTACAAGCTCCAGGACCAGAACAAGTACCTGATGATCGTCGAGGCGATCGGTGCCAACGGGCGGTTCTTCCGCTCGTTCACGGCGAACAGCCTCTCCGGGTCGTGGACCCCGCAGGCGGCGACGGAGAGCAACCCGTTCGCCGGCAAGGCCAACAGCGGTGCCACCTGGACCAACGACATCAGCCACGGTGAGCTGCTCCGGACCACGGCGGACCAGACCATGACGGTCGACCCGTGCAACCTGCAGCTCCTGTACCAGGGCCGTTCGCCCAGCTCCGGCGGGGACTACGGCCTGCTCCCGTACCGGCCGGGGTTGCTCACGCTCCAGCGCTAGGCCCCAGGGGCGGACGGCGCGCCCTCTCGCTGGCGTGAGCACGGACGAGAGGGCGCGCCGTCGGCGTGCCCCTGATCAGACCCGATCGAGTCAGGCCCGTTCGAGCCGGAGCATCGACCAGGAGACGGGCGGCAGGTCGACGTGCGCGCGGTCGTCGGCGACCTTGGCGGTGGTGTTCGCGCGCGGCAGCACCGACGTGGCGTCGTCGGCCGTGGCCGACCACGTGTGGTCGGGGTTGGACAGCGTGAGCGCCTCCACCACCCGGAGCCCCGGGAAGCCACGCAGGTCCACGTCGAGCGCCACGTCGTCGGTGAGCGAGCGGTTCACCGCGAGCACGACGACGCCCCCGGTCTCCGTGTAGTGGGTGGCGACCGCGTCGAGCACCGGGACCGGGCCGAACTTCGCCGTCTCCTGCACCGGGGCGTCCACCGCGAGGCGCAGCACCTCGCCGGCGGCGTGCCGTGCGGTCAGGGCGAAGGGGTGGAACGTCGTCTGCCGCCAGGACCGGCCGCCCGGCTCGGTCATGATCGGCGCGATGACGTTGACGAGCTGCGCCAGCGATGCGGCGTGGACCCGGTCGGTGTGCCGCAGCAGCGAGATGAGCAGGTTGCCGACCACCACGGCGTCGGCCACGTTGTAGCGGTCCTCCAGCAGCACCGGGGCCACGGGCCAGTCGTCGCCCGACGGCGGGCGCGACTCCGCGCGCTTCTGGTACCAGACGTTCCACTCGTCGAACGAGACGTGGATGTGCTTGGTGTGCTTGCCCGCCGCGCGCACGGCGTCGGCGGTGGCGGCGACGGAGTCGACGAAGTGGTCCATGTTCACCGCGGAGGCCAGGAAGGAGGCGAGGTCGCCGTCCTCCTCCCAGTAGTAGGCGTGCGCCGAGATGTGGTCGACGTGCTCGTACGCCTCGGTGAGCACCGTGTGCTCCCACTCGCCGAACGTGGGCATCTGCGAGCCCGACGAGCCGCACGCCACGAGCTCCAGGTCGGGGTCGACCATGCGCATGGCCCGCGCGGTCTCGGCCGCGAGGCGCCCGTACTCCTGCGCCGTCTTGTGGCCGATCTGCCACGGGCCGTCCATCTCGTTGCCCAGGCACCACATCTTGATCCGGTACGGGTCCTCGGCGCCGTTGGCCCGGCGCAGGTCGCTCCAGGTGGTGCCGCCCGGCACGTTGCAGTACTCCAGCAGGTCGAGAGCCTCCTGGACGCCGCGCGTCCCGAGGTTGACGGCCATCATCGGCTCGACGCCGGTCCGGGCGCACCACCGCATGAACTCGTCGACGCCCACGAGGTTGGGGTCGGTCGAGTGCCAGGCGAGGTCCAGGCGGCGCGGCCGCTGCTCGACCGGCCCGATCCCGTCCTCCCAGCGGTAGCCCGAGACGAAGTTGCCGCCGGGGTAGCGCACCGTCGAGACGCCCAGCTCCCGCGTGAGCTCGACGACGTCGCCCCGGAAGCCGTCGGCGTCCGCCGTCGGGTGGCCGGGCTCGTGGAGGCCCGTGTAGACGCTGCGGCCGAGGTGCTCGACGAACGAGCCGAACGTACGGGGGCGTACCGGTCCGACGACGAACGCCGGGTCGATGGTGACGGATGCGGACAGCATGAGTGATGTACTCCTCGATGGTTGGTGCGTAGAGGCATGCGTCGCGCAGGCGGGGCGGCCGCGGTGGGGCCGGCCGCGTGGCCGGC
>NZ_JBHWZO010000018.1:0-40539 GCF_042728455.1 Promicromonospora sp. NPDC060204 | reverse complement strand
CCCGGGGGCGCGTCGCGGCAGCGGGCCTGCGCGATGAGGCAGGGAGAACACGGGACCGTCAGCCCACCGCGGTGAGCGTGAGCACGCTCGCGTAGTCGCCGGCGGGGGTTTCCAGCGGGATGCGCAGGTCGAGCGCGGCGTCCGCCGTCACCGAACCGGACGCGTGTCCCGCCGGCGCGGACACCAGGGTGGCGCCCGCGGTCAGGCCGGAGCCGGTGCCGGGCCGCACCAGCGCGCCGGCGACGGCGCCCCCGGTGTTCTCAGAGACCGACGGCGACCAGCCCAGGCTGCTGCCCGGGAAGGACGCCGAACCACCGGTCGCGAAGAAGTCGGTCGCCGTGCCGTTGATGCTCCACGCCGGGCCGCCGGCCCGCGTGTCGCTCACGGTGACCCGCTTGAGGTCGCCCGTCGCGGTCAGCGCGCCCGCGCCCGCCTCTGCGGTGCCGAGACTCACGGCCCCGGCGCCGCCCACGACCGTCCACGTGAACGCGCCGGGCTCGCCGGGCTCGCCCGGGTCCTCGCCCTCGGGCACGGTGACCTCCAGGTCGATGTCGCCCGAGGAACCGCCCGGCGTCGCGAACGACACCGGGACGCCCAGCTCCTGGGCGGCGTTGGCCGCCGCCCCGCCCGCGGCGTACGTGTAGACGCCGTAGGTTCCGGTCGCGGTGTCCGACGGCGCCGCCGCGAGCTCCGCCGTGAACGTGCCGTCCGGGTTGAGCAGCACGAGCTGCCCGGCCACGTTCGGGAAGTCCGCCTTGACCTGCGAGTACGACGGCTCCGGCAGCGCCCACTTCTGGGTGAGCACCGTCCGGGCGCCCGAGCCGGCGCCCTCCGACGGCCGCCACGGGTTCCCGAAGGAGCCGAAGACCACGTACACGCCCGTGGGCGCGCCCGCGGCGACCGGCGGTCGGCCCGAGGTGTTCACGTTGGCCGCCGGGTCGAAGCCCGAGCCGGTGGCGGTGACGGTCTCGCCGTCGGGGTCCAGCCCCGACGCCTTCGACAGCGTGACGGTCGGGTTCCACTCCTCGGGCTCCTCCGTCGGCGCGCTGGTCTGCGCGCTCACGGTGAAGCTGTCCAGCGCGGCGCCCTCGGCCAGGAAACCCTGGAGCGCGGCGGCGCCCTCCGCCGTCAGGGTCACGCCGGTCCCGGAGACGGTGACGGCGTCGGCAGCGACGTCCACCGTGGTGGTCGCCACCTCGCCGAGCACCACGTCGTCGCCGCCGTAGGTGCCGGGCTCGTAGCCCAGGTTGTTCTCCGGGATCTCGACGGCGAGGTCGCCCACGACGCTGCCCGCACCGCCGTCGACCACGACGGCCACGTCCTTGACCGTCACCGTGAAGGCGTGCGACGGGAAGTGGAAGACGGCGCCGCCCGCGCTCGCGACCGTCAGGTTGTCCGCGTCGGTGACCGTGCCGCCCGTGACAGGCAGGAGGTAGGGGAGGGTCTCGTTCGGCGGGGTGGTGTCGAGGTTGGCGGCCGGCGTGCCGTCCTCGTCGAACTCGCCGGGCGCGACGAGCGTGATGCGCTCGCCGACCGCGACCGCCCCGATGGGCGGGAGCGCCGCCGTCTGGCGCCCCACGTAGTTGCGGAAGCTCTCGCGGAAGCCCCAGGCCAGGTCGCCGCTGTCCGCGGTGACGTCGGTCGGTTCCGCCGCGGTGGCGGTCAGTGCGACGAGCGGCGCGGCGGCGAGCGCCGTGCCGAGCGTCGCGGCCAGTCCGGTGGCGATCAGAGCGTGCCCGCGGTGCCGCGTGCGGCCCGCCGGTCTGCTGCGTGTCATCAGTTCTTGCCTTTCTCTGGGGATGGACTGCGGACTGGGGGTCTCAGGGGTCGCGCCGCCGGAAGGGCAGCACGAGCCAGCCCTGCCGGAAGCCGAGGATCGCCACGGACGCGGCGACCAGCAGCACGGCGGTCAGGACGGCGAGCCGGCGGCCGGTGGCGCCGCCCGGGATCAGGCCGTCGGGGATCAGGGCAGCGCCGGCGGCGTCGAGCGTCGCGGCGGCGACGGGGAGGAACGAGGCGGGGGTGTCGGCGTCGGGCGTGGTGGTCGTGCCGCCGCGGGTGCCGCCCGTGCCGGAGCCCGATCCGGCGCCGGAGCCTGAACCGCCGCCGTTGCCCTCGGGTCCGGTGGTGGCTGGTGGTGCGGCAGTCGGTGGGTTGTCGGTGCCGCTGCCCCCGCCGCCCGTTCCGGTGCCGCCGTTGCCTGGGCCGGCGCTGCCGACGGACTCCGCGGCGTCGAAGCTGACGCTCACGTTCGCGGGTGTCTTGATCTCGTCCCGGGTGCCGGTGGAGTACCAGAACTCGGGCTCGCCGACGAGCTGGTGGAAGTTCACGAAGCCCTGCGGGAACGAGCCCCAGCAGCTCCCGGCCGGGTCCTCGCGGAGCTGTGGCACGCGGTCGCCGGTGCTCGCGCGCACGCCGCAGTAGTCGGGCACCAGGTGTCCGCCGCGGGAGTCGGGGTCGAGGCGGCGTCCGGTGAAGGTGACGAGCGACGCCCGGGTCGACGGCAGCGGCTCCCAGCGGGTCATGTCCTGCTGGTCGGTGCCGTAGCCGCCGAGCGTGCCGGTCAGCGCGCCGTTCCCGGCGGAGTCCAGGCGCAGCTCCGGGTCGGTGACCCACCAGTAGACCAGGCCGCCGTAGAACACCACGGTGAAGCTGCCCGTCCAGCGGATGCGCACCGAGCCGTCGGCCCCGCGCGTGCCGGTGCCGCCGGTGAGCACCACCTCGGCGCCCGTGGTGCGGCCCGCGGCGTACGAGACGGGTCGGCCGTCGGGCGACGTGCAGCGCGTGCCGAACGTGGCGGTGCGCTGGGCGGCGTCCGCGCCCCGGCCGACCGTGCGCAGCACCCGGACGTCGCCCGACCGCCCGTGGTAGAGGTCCTCGTCGGCGTCGGTCCAGATGCGCCCGTCGCCCGTGTTGCCGTCAGTGCCCGGGCGGCCCGCGACCAGGAAGTTGCACTGCCCCGCCAGGTGGCTCTCCGACCCGGCCTGCACGCTCACGGCCCAGCGCAGCTCGGCGTTCGTCAGCCTGCCGTCCTCGCCCCCGCCGGGCGGCTCGGTCCCGTCCTCGGGCACGGTCACCGTCAGGAGGAGGGGACCCTGGTCGTCGGACGTCGCTGCGGATGTCGCAGCCGACGCTGCGGTCGCCGCGGACAGGAGCAGCGTGAGCACGAGGGCGGCGGCCGTCGCGGCGCTGCGCCGACGGCGGGTTGCGCGGCTCATGCGTGGGCCTCCTGCTCGGCAGGGGCACTCGGTGCGCGCCGCTCCGATGCCGCGCGCCGGGGTGCGGCGCGCTCCGTCGCGGTGTCGCCGGCCGGTTCGTGCCCGGCGGCCTCGCCCGCGCTCGGCTCCCCGTCGTTCGTGTCGGCCTCGTTCGTGCCTGCGTCGTTCGCGCCTTCGTCGTCCGCGCCTGCCTCCGTGTCGTCGACAGGTTGTTCCGCGTCCGGCTCGGCGGACTCCGGTCCCGGAGAATCCTGCTCGGTCGGTTCCTGCTCCGCACGCCGCCGGTCCGCGCGGCGCTTCAATGATGTGACCAGGGACGACAGGATCACGACGAGCAGCAGCAGGGCCGCGACACCCACCGCGATCTCCTCCGGGCGCCAGGTGCCGTCGGCGTTCGCCCCGGTGCCGCCGTCGGCCCCGGACGCTTCCGCGGCTCCTGTTCCCGCAGCCCCTGTTCCCGCGGCTCCCGCGGCCTCCGCGGCCGAGACCTCGGCCGGGTCGCGGGTGACCGTCACCTCGGTCTCGATCGTCGTCCCGGAGGACGCGCCGGACAGCCGCAGCACGTGCGTGCCCGTGCGCAGGTACGAGGGCAGCTCCAGGAGGCCCGCGATCTCGCCGTGGTTGCCCGCGACGAGCGGCCCGACGGCGACCAGACCGTCGTCGAGCGTGACGCTCACCTGCTCGCCGGGCTCCAGGCCCTGGGCGCCGAAGCTCAGCACGCGGCCCACGACGGCCGTGGCCTGGTCCACGCCGAGGCTGGCCTTGGTGGGGCGGTTCTTCGTGTCGTCGGAGCCGGCGTCGTCCGAACCGGCGCCGTCGCCGGACCCGGTGCCGCCGCCGGGTGCGTCCGTCCCGGACCCGGCCGCGTCGTCCTGCGCGCTGCCCGAGCCCGCGCCGTCGCCCGATCCCGATCCCGATCCCGAACCCGAGCCCGATCCCGAGCCGGCGAACGTCACGGGCGTGAACGTCTCGTTGTTCGCATTGCGCACCCCGTGCGCGCCGATCGTGATGATGCCGCACTGCACGGCGGTGCAGTCCACGGTGCCGCCGTCGGCCGCTTTGAAGCGCGCGCCGGGGATCACGAGGTCGGTGGACCAGGTGCCGTCCGCGGCGATGGTGCCGCCGTTCGCCTCGGCCTCCGTGCTCGACCCCGGGAAGGCGACGAACCGCTGGTATCCCGCGTTTTGCGCGGTCTCGGCGTCGGGCACGTAGCGGTAGGTGTCGCCGGACACGCCGCCGCGGCTGGGCGCCCACGACCCGCCCGCTGGGTCCGCGACCCAGCCGAAGAACACGTACACGCCGCCGAATGCCTTGGGTACCGACTGGAACCCGCTGCCCGAGATGCGCACCGTCGAGGCCGCGCCCGGGTCGGGCTGCCCCGAGACGGCGACGCGGGCGGCGGCGTGCGCCGTCAGCACCGGGCCGAGCAGCGCGAGGGCGACCACGACTACGAGGGCGACCAGCGAGATCGCCGGGCGGGGCAGGTTGCGGGAGGTCATGCGGGGTCCTCGCTGAGGGCGTCGGTTCGGGCAGGGGTCCAGGCGGGGACCTGGGCAGGGAATCCGGTGCGGGCCTGCGCGTGGATCGGGTCGGGGGTCTCGGCGGGCGCCGAGGCGGGCTCTCCGCCGTGGCGGGGGAGCACCAGCAGCCCGCCCGTCAGGGGGTGCCGCACCACGTCGACGGGATGCTCGTAGACGCGGGTCAGCAGGTCGGCGGTGAGCACCTCGGCGGGGGCGCCGAGGGCGGCGACCCGACCGCCGTCGAGCACCAGCACGCGGTCCGCCCAGGCGGCGGCGAGCGCCAGGTCGTGCAGCACGACGACGACGGCGCCGCCCTCGGTCGCGTGCCGCCGCGCGTGGCGCAGCAGGTGCTCGGTGTGCCGCACGTCGAGGGCGGCGGTCGGCTCGTCGAGCAGCAGCAGCCGGGTGTCCTGGGCGAGCAGCCGCGCGAACGACGTGCGGGCCTTCTCACCGCCCGACAGCGTCGGGAAGCGTCGCCCGGCCAGACCCGCGACGTCGGCGGCGTCGAGCGCGCGGGCGACCACGGCGTCGTCGTCGGCCGGGATACCCGAGCCCTGCCTGCCCAAGCCCTGCCCGCCCAAGCCCTGCCCGCCCAAACCCTGCCTCCCGGCGCCCTGCCACGGCGCGCGCCCCATGCGGACCACGTCGATCACCCGGAACGGGAAGCTGACCTGGTTCTCCTGGAGCAGCACCGCGCGCAGTCGGGCCAGCTCGCCGGGCCGGACGGCGCCCAGCGGGGTGCCGGTCCAGGCCGCCTCGCCGGCGTCAGGGGCGCGGTCGCCGGCAAGGACGGAGACGAGCGTGGACTTTCCGGCCCCGTTCGGGCCGACGACGACGAGCACCTCGCCGGGGCGCACGTCGAGGTCGACGTCGTCCAGGAGGACGGCGCTCCCCGCCTCGACCCGGACCCCGGTCAGCGTCAGCAGCGCGCTCATGCCCAGCCTCCCGCGGTGCGCCGGGTGCGGCGGATGAGCCAGAAGAAGAACGGGCCCCCGACCAGCGCGGTGAGCATGCCGATCGGCAGGTCGGCGTAGCCGACGGCGGTGCGCGCCACGAGGTCGGCGGCCAGCAGCAGGACGGCGCCGCCGAGCGCGCTGAGCGGCACGAGCACGCGGTGCGCCGGGCCGACGGCCATGCGGACCAGGTGCGGCACCACGAGGCCGACGAACGCGATGATCCCGCAGAACGCGACGCCCGCGGCGGTGAGCACGGCGACCACCACGATGCTGAGCACGCGCAGGCGCTCGACGTCGACGCCGAGATGCCGGGCCGACCGCTCGCCCAGGGACAGCAGGTCGAGGCGGCGGGCCAGGAGCAGCGCGCCGACCAGACCGAGCAGCACGAGCGGCGCGACCACGCCGACGTACGCCCAGCGGGTCCCGTTGAACGAGCCGAGCTGCCAGAACACGATCTGCTCGCGGGCCTGCGTGTCGCCCAGGAAGGTGGTCAGGGCCAGGCCCGCGCCGCACACGGCGTTCACGGCCACGCCGGTGAGCACGAGCGTGACCACCTCGGTGCGGCCCGCCGACCGGGCGAGCCCGTACACGAGGAACGTCGCGCCGAGTCCGCCCGCGAAGGCCGCAGCGGCGGTGGTCCAGGGGCCGAGGGCGGTCAGCCCGAGCACGATCGTCACGGACGCGGCCACGGCCGCGCCGGACGAGACGCCGACGACGCCGGGCTCCGCCAGCGGGTTGCCGAACACGCCCTGCATGACGGCGCCCGCCGTCGCGAGCGCCGCCCCCACCAGCGCCGCCATCACCACGCGCGGGAACCGGATGGTCCACAGCGCGGCGTCGCCGTTCGGGTGGGACGGCATCGGGCCGACGTCGAGGCCCGCGTGGTGCAGCAGTGAGCCGATCACCTCCGCGGGCGGCACGTGGAGCTGCCCGGACCCGGCGGACACGACCGCGAGCACGCCGAGCGCGACCACGAGGCCGGCGGTGACGGCCGCGGTGCGGGCCGGTCGGGCGGGCGGCAGCACGCGGACGTCGGTCGCGACCGCGGTCACGAGACGCTCTCCGGCGCGTAGAACGCGCGGGCCAGCGCGTCGAGCACGTCCGCCGACCTCGGCCCGAACGACAGGATCTCCGTGTCGTCCATGGCGACGAACCGCCGGTTCTCGCCCGCCGGCGTCTGCGCCAGGGCCGGCACCTGCTCCAGCAGGCCGTCGACGCCGCCCACGGACTCCAGCCCGCCGGTCATGAGCAGCACGAGGTCGGGCTGCATGGAGATCAGCCCCTCGTCGTTCAGGGGGCGCATGCCCTTCCAGCCCACCTCGGCGGCGGCGTCGACCCCGCCCAGGCCCTCGATCAGCGAGTCCGCCCCGGACTCGTCGCCGAACAGGTAGTAGACGCCGGACTGCCCGCGCACGTAGAGGAAGATCACGCGCGGCAGGACGGCGGGGTCGGCGGGCGCCAGCGCCGCGACCTGCGCCAGCGTGTCGTCGACGGCGGCCTCGGTGCGCTCGGCCAGGGCGGCGCCCTCGGCGGGCAGGCCCAGGGCCTCGCCCGTGGCGCGGGCCAGGTCGGCGGAGGTCTCCAGGCTGCGGTGGCTGTCGAGCACCACGACGGGGATGCCGGCGTCGCGCATCTGCAGCACCACGTCCCAGGGGCCGAGCGTGGTGTCGGTGAGGATGACGGTGGGCGCCAGGTCGAGGATCGCCTCGCCGGTGAGCTCGTGGCCGTTCGACGTGACGAGCGGCCGGTCGGCGATCTCCGGGAAGCCCGACGACACGTCGCGGCCCACGACGCTGTCGCCCAGCCCGAGCTCGAAGACGATCCGCGAGAGCGAGCCGTACAGGTCGAGCGCCAGGATCCGGCTGGTGTCGGTGACGGTCACCTCGGTGCCCTGCGCGTCGGTGACGGTCGCGGGCAGCTTCGGCCGGGGGTCGTCGGTGATCGGGTCGACGGGACGGTCGGGCGTGCCGACCGTGATCTCGCCGGTCCAGGCGCGCGGGTCGGCGATCGGCTCCAGCGCGCTCAGGGGTTCGGTGCCGACCACGGCGCCGCCGTCGTCCGCGTGCCCGGCCGACGGGAGCTGCAGGCCGCACCCTGCGACGAGGACGGCGATGGCGAGCAGCACGGCGGTGCCGATGGCGCGGCGTCGGCGGGCCGGCCTGCTCGGGGTACGCGTCGCGGCGCGATCGGGGCCGGCTCCGGGCAGGCGCAACATCGGACAGCTCCCTCGTACGCCGGGACGGAGCCCGGTCTGGAATTAGGTGTACCTAACTTAGGCGAGGCGAGCCTGAGAAAGTCAAGTCAGGTCGACACTTGAGGTGATAAATCACCCGAGCCCTCGACCCCTGACAAGCAGGCGTTGGCCACAGCAGTTGCTGCCAGCCTGGGGCCGCATCTGGCAGCGACTGCTGTGCTCAACACCTGGGGGTGGCCGGGCGCGGGTGGCCGTCAATCGGTCGGGTGAGGTCGGCGGGTGATTGTCGGGACCCACCCGAAACGGAGGTGGTGGCGCGGTCGGCCCCGCCGCCACACTGTCCGGATGACCGAATCGACCGCCGCCGGACAGGTCCCCGCCGGTGGGGCCGGGCTCGGGCCCCGGATCGGCGTGGGGCGCGAGGCGGAGGTGTTCGCCTGGGGCGGCGACGCCGTCGTGAAGCTCTACCGCTCCGGGTTCGACGGGCACCACGCCGAGGCGGCGGCCCTGGCCGGGCTGGCCGGGCACGACGTCGCGCCGGGCCTCGTCGACGTCCTGACCTGGGACGGCCGCCCCGGTCTGGTGCTGGAACGGGTCGCCGGCGCGGACATGCTGGAGGTGCTCCGGCGTCGGCCGTGGCGGGTGCGGGCGCTCGCCCGGGCCCTGGCCGAGACGCACCTCGCCGTCCACGCGGTGCCCGCGCCGGCGGACCTGCCCGACGTCCGCCAGGTGCTGGCCGCCCGCATCGAGGGCGCGACCCTGTCCCGGGAGCTGCGCGGGTTCGCGCTACGCCTGCTCGACGGGCTGCCGTCCGGGGACCGCCTCTGCCACGGCGACTACCACCCCGGCAACGTCGTGGTGTCCGGCGAGCGGGTCAGCGTCATCGACTGGCCCAACGCCGCGCGCGGCGTGCCCGAGGCGGACCACACCCGGGCGATTCTGCTGCTGCAGTGGGCCGACGCGTCGCCCGCCGCCCCGCGGGGCGTGGCCGGGCTGGCGAACCGTGGGCTCGTCGCTGCCGGCCGGTCGATGCTCACCCGCGGGTACGCGCTGGCCTACGCCGACGGCACGCCGGAGCCCCTGCGAGACCTGGAGTCGTGGCTCGTGGTGCACGTCGCGGCGCGGCTGTCCGAGGGTGTCGTCGCCGAGCGCGCCCGGCTCGTCGACTGGCTCGTGCGGGCGCTGCACGCCTTCGAGGCCTGAGATTTCTTCGCTTTGAGGCGGCTCAAAGCGAAGAAACCCGGGCCTCGAAGGGGATCGGCCCCCGGGGGTCGCCGGGTCGGGCGACGTAGGGCCGGCCCGTTCGCCCGGCCCGTTCACCAGGCCGGACACCCTGCGCCCGGCGTAGCGTGGATCTCGGAGGTGCGGTCATGAGCGACTCACGGACGGGCGCCGCGGGCGGCGGCGCGATCTACGGGCTCGGCGTCATCGGTGCCTGGTTCTACTTCTGGCAGCAGGCCGACGGGTTCTGGGAGTTCGTCTGGGCCATCGTCCAGGGCCTCTTCTGGCCGGCGTTCATGGTGTACGAGGCGTTCTCGGCCCTGGGCGGATAGCCCTGCGGTTCCCGGCGGCACCGACGGCACCGACGGCACCACCGGTCCGGCCGCTCGCGCCCTCGAGCTCCCGGCCCGCGGCCCCTGCTCCGGCGACCGCCGCGTCCCGCGCTCCGTTACCTGCCGCGTCCCGCTCCGCCGCCGGCACCACGTGCCCCGTACCGAACCCGCGCGCCAGCGCCCCGCGCAGCCGCTCGGTCCCGCGCAGCCGCCCCTGGCCGTCCGTACGGCCCGGCGCCGCCGGGACGGGGACGACGGTCAGCCGCGCCCGCTCGGCGTCGTCCACCGGCTGGTGGATCTCGGCGTACCCGCCGTTCGGCATCCGCACCACCCGTCCCGTCTCGTGCCCGTGCAGCGCGATCTCCCGGTCCTTGCGCTGCAGCCCGATGCAGACCCGCCGCGTGACCTCGAACGCCAGCGCCGGCCCGACGAACAGCAGGACCTGCAGCGTGGTGATCACCGACTCGAAGGTCACGTTGAACTCCGTCGAGACGATGTCGGCGCTCGCGGCGCCCCACAGGATGCCGTAGAAGAGCGCGCCCGCCACGCCGATACCGGTGCGGACCGGGAAGTGGCGCGGCCGGTCCAGCACGTGGTGCTGCTCGCGGTCCTGGGTGACCCACGCCTCGACGTACGGGTAGACGACCAGCAGGCCGAAGTACACGGCGACGACGGCGAGCGGGACCAGCATGGCGAAGGTCCACGTCCAGCCGAACCACTCGGTCTCCCAGCCCGTCGGGACCAGGCGCAGCGCCCCGTCGAGGAACCCCATGTACCAGTCGGGCTGGCTCCCGGCGCCGACCTCGCTGACCGACGCCGGCCCGTAGGTCCAGACGGGGCTGATCGTTGCGGTCGCGCCGAGCAGCACGAGCACCGAGCCGGTGATGCCCATCATGCCGAAGGCACGGAAGGCGGCGTCGGGCCACAGGCGCAGCCCGAGCGACGCGACCGGCTCCGGCCGGAACTGCTTGGCCTGCCCGTCCCGCAGGGTGAGCGCCGCCCGCGCGATCAGGACGACGACGAGCAGCCCCGGCGCGATCGCCACGTGCAGCGGGTACAGGTTCTCGATGATCTGGCCCGGGAACGGCCCGCCGAACATCAGCCCGGCGATCCAGGTCCCGAGGAACGGGATGCTCAGCACCACGCCCTCCACGATCCGCAGGCCCGTGCCCGAGAGCATGTCGTCGGGCAGGGCGTACCCGCTCCAGCCGGCGAGCAGCACCAGCACGAACGCCGCCACCAGCAGCACCCAGCTCAGCTGCCGCGGCCGGCGGAACCCGCCGGTGAAGAACGTGACGAGCAGCTGCACGATGACCGACGCGGGCATGACGAGCGCCGCCCAGTGGTGCGTCTGGCGCAGCAGCAGGCCGCCGGTCTGCTCGAACGAGATGCGCATGGTCGAGGCGAACGCCTCGGTCACCGTCGCCCCCTGCAGCGGCCCGTACGGCCCGGTGTAGGTGACCAGCTCGTTCGACGGCGTGTAGGTGAACGCCAGCAGGATGCCTGTCACGGCCAGCACGACGAAGCACGTGAACGTCACCACGCCGAACAGGTTGGACCAGTGCAGCTGCACGCGCCGCTCGCCGAGCGCGGCGGCCCGGGCGCGCAGGCCCGCGGCCCGACGGCGGAGGTCAGCCCGCATCGCGCACCACGCTCAGCTCGGGGCGGACGGCGTCGGCGGCCGGCGCCCCGGGTGCTGTGGCTGCGGGCACGGTGGCCGCCGGTGCGGTGGCTGCCGGCGCGGTAGCCGTCGGCGCTGCGCCTGCCGGTGCCGCGGCCGGCGCGGCCGGGGCCGCCGTCTGCTGGCCCGAGCCCGCGAACGGGTCGCCGCCCGCGAGGAACGCCGCGCGGGGCGCCTGCACCGTCGAGAGCGGGATGATGTCGCGGCCGAACAGCACCGCGGACACCCACACGAGCAGCACGCGCACCTTGCGCTCCCAGGTCGGGACCGCCAGGACGTGGTAGCCGCGGTGCATGATCCAGGCCGGGAAGCCCTTGATGACCAGGCGCTTGTACTGGAAGATCCCGCGCCCGATGCCGAGGGTCGCGACCACGCCGAGGCTGTGGTGCAGGTACGGCCGGGGCTTTCGGCCGCGCAGGACGGCGACCAGGTTCTTCGCCAGCAGCTTGCCCTGCCGGACGGCATGCTGGGCGTTCGGCACGGTGCGCGCGCCGGGGACGGTCGAGGCCAGGTCGGGCACCGCGGCGTTGTCGCCGGCGGCCCAGGCGTCGGCGACGAGCTCGTCGTCGGTGCCGACGCGCAGGTCCGCGCGGACGCGGACCAGGCCGCGCTCGTCGACCGGCAGGTCCGTGTTCCGTGCCACGACGGGGTTGCTGCCGTTGCCGGCGGCCCAGACGAGCAGGCCGTTGCCGTACGACTCGCCCGTGGAGAGCATGATCCGGCCGTCGGCCGCCGAGACGACCTGCGTGCCGAGGTGGATGCGCCCGCCGCGCTCCTGCAGGTGCCGCACGACCCAGCGTCCGGGCTCGTCCGTCACCTCGGGCAGGATGCGCTTGTTGGCGTCGACGAGGTGGAAGGCCAGGTCGTCGCGGCCGAGCTCCGGGTACGAGCGCAGCAGGGCCGTGGCCAGCGAGAGCAGCTCGCCGAAGACCTCGACGCCGGTGAACCCGCCGCCCACGACGGTGACCGTCAGCAGGCGGCGGCGCTCGATCCCCGGCGGGAGCAGGGCGGCGCGGTCGAAGGCGGTCAGCAGCGCGTCGCGGATCGCGACGGCCTCCTCCACGTGCTTGAGGCCGATCGCCTCCTGCTCGATGCCGGGGACGGGGAACGTCCGGGTCACGGCGCCGGCGGTGACGACGATCGTGTCGTACGCGATCTCCCGCAGGGTGCCGTCGTTGGTGCGGACGGTCGCGGTGCGGTGCGCGTGGTCGATCTTGGTGGTGTGTCCGGCGATGATCGTGGTGTGGTGCAGGTGGCGCCGCAGCGACACCATGACGTGCCGTGCCTCGATCGAGCCGGCCGTGACCTCGGGCAGGAACGGTTGGTAGGTCATGTAGCCGTGCGGGTCGACGAGGGTCACCTCGGCCTCGCCCCGGCGGAGCTTCTTCTCCAGGCCCCACGCTGCGTAGAAGCCCGCGTAGCCGCCGCCGACGATCAGAATCTTCTCCATGACACCCTCCTGGTGGTCTTACCAGTTCGACAACACAGCGGGCCCGGACGTGACGTGGTGCTGGTCACACCCCTCTAGCCACGGACAACCCGAACCTGGATCCGGACCTCCGCCGCGCGCACGCTGATCGGGACCGGTCGGCCGACCGGTGGAGAACCCGTCGTGAGGAAGACCTGTCGTGAGCAAGCCCGCCGTGAACAAGACCGCCGTGAAGAAGACCAGCAGCCTCGCCACCAGCAGCCCCGTGAAGCACCGGCCCCGGAGGTACACCGACGTCGTCGTGCCCGACCTCACCGACCGGCGCGCCCTCGTGACCGGGGCCAGCGACGGGATCGGGCTCGGGATCGCCGAGCGGCTCGCGCGGGCCGGGGCCGAGCTCGTGCTGCCCGTGCGCAACCCGGCCAAGGGCGCGGCCGCCGTCGAGCGCCTTCGTGCGGCGGTGCCGGACGCCGTCGTCGGCACGCGCTCGCTCGACCTCGCCTCGCTGGAGTCCGTGGCCGCACTGGCCGACGGCCTCCTGGCGGAGGGCCGCCCGATCGACCTGCTGGTCGCCAACGCCGGGGTGATGACGCCGCCCAGCCGGCACACGACCGCCGACGGCTTCGAGCTCCAGCTCGGGACCAACCACCTGGGGCACATGGCGCTCGTCGGGCGGCTGCTGCCGCTGCTGCGGGCAGGCGACGGTCGTACGGCCGGCGCGCGCGTGACCACGATGTCGAGCGCCGCGGCGCGGTTCGGCAAGATCGACTGGACCGACCTCAACAGCGAGCGCGACTACTCGCCCGTACGCGCCTACAACTTCTCCAAGCTCGCCCAGCTCATGTTCGCCCTGGAGCTGGACCGGCGCAGCCGGGCGCACGGCTGGGGCATCGTGAGCAACGCGGCCCACCCCGGCACCACCTACACCGGCCTCTACGCGGCCGGCCCGGCCATGGGCACCGGCACCGGCACGGGCGCGGGCACCGGCTCGGGCTCCGGCTCGGGTGCCGGCGAGCCCCCGCGGATGGACACGGTCATGCGTCGGCTGCTCGCCCTCGGGGTGTTCGTGCAGCCGGTCGAGATGGGCATCCTGCCCGCGCTGCAGGCAGTCACCGACGTCACGGCCGGCGGCGGGACGTTCTACGGGCCCGACGGCGTTGGCCACTTCACGGGCAGCTCGGCACCGCAGCGCGTCTACGCCGCCGCGACCGACGAGACGGCCGCGAGCCGGCTCTGGGACGTCTCGGAGGACCTGACGGGTGTCCGGTTCCCGGGCGCGGGTTCCTGACCCGGCGCGGGTTCCCGAGCGAAGTCCGCAGAAGCAGGGCCTGCACACGCAGAGCTCGCACGACGAGAGTGAGGCGACGGCGATGGACCGCCAGCAGCTGGCCGACTTCCTGAGGACGCGCCGCGAGGCGCTCCAGCCGGAGGACGTGGGCCTGCCGCGCGGTCCGCGCCGGCGCACCAGCGGGCTGCGGCGCGAGGAGGTGGCGGCGCTGAGCGGCGTCTCCGCCGACTACTACAGCCGCATCGAGCAGCAGCGCGGGCCGGTGCCATCGGAGCAGGTGCTCGCGGCGATCGCGCACGGGATGCGCCTGAACCTCCAGGAGCGGGACCGGCTGGTCGAGCTCGCGGGGCACGCCCTGCCGCGCCGGGTCCGGCGCGGGGACCACGTCAACGTCGGCATGATGCGGATCCTGGACGGCCTGACGGACGCGCCCGCCCAGGTCGAGAACGTACTGGGCGAGACCTTGCGGCAGACCCGGCTCGCGGTGACGCTGCTGGGCGACGAGACGTCGTACACCGGGCCCGACCGGGTGCGGGCCTACCGGTGGTTCACCGACCCGAACGCGCGGGACCGGGTCCCCGAGGAGGACCACGAGCACCACGGGCGCACGCTCACGGCGCGGCTCGCGGCCCTGCAGGCGCAGACCGGCCCGCGGTCACCGGCGGGCGAGCTCGCCGTCCTGCTGCGCGACCGCAGCCCGGAGTTCTCACGGCTGTGGGACGAGCACCCCGTCGTCGGCCCGTACTGCGAGCCCAAGCGCCTGAACCACCCCGAGGTGGGCCTCGTGGAGCTGCACGGGCAGACCCTGCTCGACCCGGACCAGAACCAGGCCCTGACGGTCTTCACCGCCGTGCCCGGCACGGAGAGCTACGAGCGGCTCCAGCTCCTGTCGGTGGTGGGCTCCCTCTAGGCGCTCGCGGACGCCCGGGCGGACGGCGCAGGGACGACGCCGGCCGGGATGCTGGCGGGCTCCCGGCCGGCGTCATGTTCCAGCGCAGTTTCTAGCTCAGTCCGAGGTGGCGCGGACCGCGGTGACGATCGTCTCGGCCACCGTGACCGGGTGCGACACGCTGATCGCGTGCGACGCCCCGGGCACCCCGGTCACCACGCGGGCGCCGGCGCGCTCGGCCATGAAGCGGATCAGCTCGGCCGGGATGTTGCGGTCGGCCTCGCCGTACACGACCCACGACGGGAGTGTGCGCCAGGCCGGCTCGGCCGCCGACAGGTCGTCGGTCAGCGCGGCCTCGGTCACGGGCCGTTGCGTGGCGGCCATGAGGGCGGTGAGGTCGGCGTCGACGTCGGCGGCGAACTGCTCGCCGAACACCTCCGGGCGGATCGCGAGCTCGTTGCCGCCGGTGGAGACCGGGTAGGCCTGGAGGGCCGCGCCGAGGGTGCTGCCGGGGAACTTGGCGGACAGGTTGAACGCGTTCTCCCCGGTGTCCGGCGTGAACGCCGCGACGTAGACGAGGCCTACGACCTTCGGGTTGCCCGCAGCCGCCTCCGTGATGACCATGCCGCCGTAGGAGTGGCCGGCCAGGACGACCGGCCCGGGGATGGACGCGACGACGTCGCGCAGGTACTGCGCGTCACCCGCGACGGACCGCAGCGGGTTGGCGACGGCGACCACCGGGATCAGCTGCTGCTGCAGGTGCCCGACGACGGCGTTCCAGCTCGACGACTCGGCGAACGCCCCGTGGACGAGGACGACGGTGGGTGTGGTCATGACTGCTCTCCCTTGCTCGGTGCTGCCGTGTTGGGTGCTGCTGTGTTCGTCGGGTCGGTCTTGAGTACCTTGCGCAGCACGTGGACGGCCTGCTCCAGGGCGGCGGTCGTCGCGGCGGTGCCGCGCAGCGGGTTCAGCATCAGGAAGTCGTGGATCGTGCCGTTGTAGCGGACGGTCGTCGTCGGGACGCCGGCGGCGATCAGGTGGCGGGCGTACGCCTCGCCCTCGTCCCGCAGCACGTCGTTCTCGTCCACGACCAGGAACGCCTCGGGCAGCCCGGCGAGGTCCTCGGCGGTGGCCCGCAGCGGGGACGCGGTGATCTCGTCGCGCCGCTCCAGGTCGGGCAGGTAGGCGTCCCAGAACCACGCCATCGCCTTGGCCGTCAGGTGCGGGCCGTCGGCGAACTCGCGGTAGCTGCCGGTGTCCTGACCGGCGTCGGTCACCGGGTAGTACATCGACTGGTGCACGAAGGTCACGTCCCCGCGCTGCTTGGCCAGGATCGCCAGGGCGGCGGTCATGTTCCCGCCCACCGAGTCGCCGACGACGGCCAGCCGCGTGGCGTCCAGCCCCTCGGCGGCGCCGTGCCGGGTGATCCACTGCGCCGTGGCGTAGGCCTGCTCGATCGCCACGGGGTACTGCGCCTCCGGCGACCGGGTGTACTCCACGAAGACCACGGCGGCGCCGACGCCTACGGCCAGCTCGCGCACGAGCCGGTCGTGGGTGCCCGCGTTGCCGAGGATCCATCCGCCGCCGTGCACGTAGAGGATGGTCGGCAGCGGGGTGGGCAGCAGGTCCGGCAGCAGCTCCGGCCGGCTCGCACCGGACGGGTCGGTGCCGAGCGGCCTGACGATCCGCACCCGCACGTCGCCGGCGTCGGCCGGGACGGTGATCCACTTCTCGTCGACGTCCGGCTTCTCGATCGGCGCCGCCTGGACGTCGTCGAGGAGCTTGCGAGCTCCCTCGACGCCCAGCTCGTGGAGCCGCGGGGGCTTCGCGGTCGCCTCGGCGAACGCCTGGGCCGCCGGTTCGAGCACGTGCTCGCTCATGTTTTCTCCTTGCTCGCTCTGTCACTTGCTCCGTCGTGCCTGGTACCGAGCCTGTGGATGCATCTCGATGGTCTGCCGGGCCGGGGTGGCGGCTCGCGCAGCGCAGGACAGGAGTTCCGGGCCGTGCTTTTATCGGCCTCACACGTACGACCGGTCGGGGGCGCCGGCTGTGACGGCCGTTCGTCCCCGAGGTGATTCCATGACAGCAGGCGCCCCCGAGGCGGGCAGTTCCGAGCCGGGCAGTTCCGAGCCGGGCAGTTCAGAGCCGGGCGATCCAGCGCCGGGCGATCCAGAGCAGGGCCTTCCAGCGCCGGGCGATCCAGAACAGGGCCTTCCAGAGCAGGGCCTCGACGTCGCGGCCGCCGTCTTCACGGAGGTCCGCCCGCAGCTCTTCGGGATCGTGTACCGGATGCTCGGCTCGGTCGTCGAGGCGGAGGACGTGCTGCAGGAGACCTGGATCCGCTGGCACACCACGGACCGGGCCGTCGTCCGCAACCCGCACGCTTTCCTGACGACGACCACCACGCGGCTCGCCATCAACGTGCTGCAGAGCGCGCACACACGCCGCGAGACGTACATCGGCCCGTGGCTGCCCGAGCCGGTGGACACGAGCCACGATCCGGCGCTCGGCGCGGAGCGGGGGGAGGCCCTGGACGTCGCGGTCCTGGTCCTCCTGGAACGCCTCACGCCGACCGAGCGCGCCGCGTACGTGCTGCGCGAGGCGTTCGACTACGCGTACGCCGACATCGCCGACATCGTCCAGCTCTCGCAGGCGGCCGCCCGCCAGCTCGTGAGCCGGGCGCGCAAGCACATCACGTCCGGGCGGCGCAGCACCGTCCTCGCGAGCCAGCGCCGGGCCCTGCTGGAGGCGTTCGTCGCGGCGGCCCGGGCCGGCGACCTCGGGGGGCTGGAGCGGCTGTTCGCCGAGGACGTCGTCAGCCGGGCCGACAGCGGCGGCGTCGTCCGGCCCGCGGCGCGCGTCCCCGTCGTCGGACGCCGGAAGGTCGCCCGGCTCCTGGAGGCCTACGCCGAGACCTTCTGGGCCGGCGTTACCACGGGACCGCTGGAGGTCAACGGGCACTCGGCCATGGGTCTGGAGCGAGGCGGTGAGCTGTTCTGCGTGCTCACGCTCACCGCCTCGGACCAGGGCGTGCACGAGGTGCTGTGGCAGATGAACCCCGGCAAGCTGGGGCCGGTCAGGCTCGGCCGGCCGGGGAGCCGGCCCGCCGGAGAGCCCGCGAGCCGGCCCGGGACTAGGCCGCCGGGTTGAACGGGATGCCGGCCGGCTTCATGCGCTCCAGCCAGTACGTGAAGTCGCCGTCGTCGATCTTGATGCTCGCGCCGCCGAAGTCGGCGGTCATGAGGCGGTCGCGCAGCGACGTGCTGGGCCAGCCGTTCCAGCCGACGATCGGCGGGTAGCGCCAGGTGCCGTAGTGGTTCTCGGGCGGGTCGTCGTTGCCGTTGGCCAGGCGGAACAGGTGCGTGCTCGGCCCGTCCTTGTGGTAGACGATCTTGGGGTGCGAACCCTCGAACCGGACCTGTGAGCGGGGGTACGTCGCCGAGCCGCTGTGCTCGGTGATCGAGACGTGCTCCACCTGGTTGGTCGACTGGTCGACCCACACCACGACGTGTTCCCAGTCGTGCCGATGGCTGCCGACGGCCACGGGGCCGTCCATGGTCTGGTCCTTCTCGAAGTAGCTCGCGTACATGACGGCGCACCAGCCGTTGTTGCACTTGTCGCGCGCGTAGGTCTGCGACGCGTCCAGGTCCCACTGGTCGCGGCAGCTCCCGTTGACGGCGCCGCCGATCGCGAGGCCGGTCGCCAGGGTCCCGTCCGGGCCGATCGCGGACGTCGCGTAGCAGCCGTCGGTGTCGTAGTCGTAGGCGGGGGAGAAGGACTGCTCGTACCCGCCGGCGTTCTGCGGGAGGTTCGGCGGCGGGTCGGCCTGTGCGGCCGTGGCCGGGGCGACGAGCGCGAGCAGCGTGACGACGGCGGCCGCGACGATGCGGGCCGGTGCGTGAGGTGTCGGTCGACGGTCCGTGCGTTCCATGACGGGCCTCTCGTGAGTCTGCACTGTGGGTCCTGCACTGTGGGTCCTGCGGCGCAGGTTCTGCGCTGCGGGTTCTGCGCTGCGGGTGGGAACGGGTGAAAAGCCGGGCAGACGGATGGTATTGCCGCTGGGTACGCCGGGCAATGAGGGTGATCGCTTACGCGGGCGGACGCCGTTGACCGCGCACCGCCGGGGTCGCTATGTTCTTTATGGGCACAATCGTTCGGATAGCGAACATCGGGTCACGCCTGCGCGAGCATCACGTACAGCACCACGTTCAAGGGAGAACCTCAGTGCGACGTACTTTTTCTGCTGCCGCCCCCGTTCTTGCCGCCGCGACGGCGGTCCTGCTGCTGGCCGCGTGCGGGGGCACGTCCGGGGCCGGGTCCGGTGCCGGCGGCTCCGGGGACGGCGGGTCAGGGGCCGGGTCGGACGGCGGGCTCACGCCGGTCACGGTCGGCGTCATCCCGATCGTCGACGTCGCACCGATCTACTTCGGCGTGCAGGAGGGCTTCTTCGAGGACGAGGGCCTCGACGTCACGCTCGAGCTCGCGCAGGGCGGCGCCGCCATCGTGCCCGCCGTGGTGGCCGGCGAGTACCAGTTCGGGTTCAGCAACGTGACGTCGCTGCTGGTCGCGTCGTCGCAGGGACTGCCGCTCAAGGCCGTGGCGCCCGGCAACTCCACGACGGGCGTGGCCGGCGAGGACTTCAGCGCCGTCGTCGTCCCGGAGGACTCCGACGTGCAGGACGCCGCCGACCTGGCCGGCCGGACCGTCGCGGTCAACACGCTGAACAACATCGGCGACACCACGATCCGCAAGGTGGTCGCCGACGCCGGCGGCGACCCGGCCGCGGTGGAGTTCGTCGAGATGGCGTTCCCCGACATGCCCGCTGCCGTCGCCGGGGGCCAGGTCGACGCCGCGTCTGGCCGCGAGCGTGGCGCTGATCCTGACCGTGACGGGCGAGCTGCTGATCGGCACCCCCGGGATCGGCAAGCTGCTCGGGGTGGCGCAGTCCTCGGGGGCGGTCGCGTCGATGTACGCCTACGTGGTCGTCGCCGGCCTGCTCGGGGTCGCCGTGAACGTCGTGGCCCGCGCGCTGGAGCGCCGGACCCTGTTCTGGCACCCCTCGGTCCGCGGGGAGGTTGCGGCATGACGGGCACTCGGTCGGAGACGACGGCGGGCACTGAGTCGGAGACTGCGGCGGGCACCAGGTCGGCGACCGCGGCGGGCACTCGGCCGGAGACCACGACCGACATCGCGCGATCTCGCCGGTCGCGAGGGCCGGCGAGGTCCGGGGGCGAGGGTTCGGTGCGCCGAGGATCCGGGCTCGCGCGGGCCCTGCGGTCCGTCCTGCTCGTCGTCGGCCTGCCCGCCGTCCTGCTCGTCGCGTGGTGGTTCCTGACCGCCGGCAGCACCGTGTACTTCAACCCGCCCCTGCGCACAATCGTCGGCACGTTCGGCGAGACGTGGTTCGAGGCCCCGCCCGGCGAGGGCTTCGGCGGGAGCCGGCTCGCGACCGACGTGGTGCCGAGCGTGCTGCGGCTGCTCGCCGGGTACTCGGTCGCGCTCGTCGTCGGCGTCGGCCTCGGGGTGGCGATCGGGTCCTCGCGCGCCCTGCGCGCGTACTCCGAGCCTGTGCTGGAGTTCTTCCGCGCGATCCCGCCGCCCGTGCTGGTGCCGGTCCTGATGCTGTTCTTCGGCATCGGCACCCCGATGAAGATCGTCGTGATCGCCACGGGCTGCCTGTGGCCGATCCTGCTCAACACCGTCGAGGGCGTGCGCGGCCTGGACCCGGTGCTGCGCGACACGGCCCGGGCCTACCGGCTGGGCCGGGTGGCGACGGTGCGGCACCTCGTGCTGCGCGGCGCCGGCCCGCAGATCGTGACCGGCGCCCGGCAGGCGCTGTCGATCGGGATCATCCTGATGGTGATCAGCGAGATGTTCGCGGCCAAGGACGGACTGGGGTTCTCGATCGTGCAGTTCCAGCGCAGCTTCGCGATCCCGGAGATGTGGAGCGGGGTCATCCTGCTCGGCGTTGTCGGGGTGCTGCTGTCCCTCGTCTTCCGGGCCGTGACGAACACGGTCCTCGGCTGGTACCTCGGGTACCGGCGGTCACAGAACGGAGGTGCCTGAGATGAGCAGCTCGGCTGACGGAGCCGGCCCGGTCGAGAGGGCTGTGCAGGTTGAAAGGGCAGCGCAGGATGGGAAGAGCGCGCAGGCCGATAGGTCAGGGCCTGCGGGCGGGGCGCGCCTCGCCGTGCGCGGCCTGCGCAAGGTGTACGACGGCGGTGCGGCGCCCGTCGAGGCGATCGCCGACCTCACGTTCGAGGTGCGCCCGGGCGAGCTGGTGTGCGTCGTCGGACCCTCGGGGGCCGGCAAGACGACGCTGCTGCGCTGCGTCGCGGGCCTCCTGCCGCCGACGTCGGGCGAGGTGGTGCTGGGGGAGATGGCGATCACCGAGCCGCCGCAGGGCATGGCGGTGGTGCTCCAGGAGTACGGCCGCTCGCTGTTCCCGTGGATGACGGTCGCCCAGAACGTGGAGCTGCCACTGCGCGAGAAGGGCGTCGCGAAGGCCCGGCGGGCCCAGCTCGTCCGGGAGACCCTCGGGGCGGTCGGCCTGGACGACGTGACCGGCGCCTACCCCTGGCAGCTCTCCGGCGGCATGCAGCAGCGGGTGGCGATCGCGCGCGCCGTCGCCTACGAGCCGCAGGTGCTGCTCATGGACGAACCGTTCGCCGCCGTCGACGCGCAGACCCGGTTCGACCTGGAGGACCTGGTCCGCGAGCTGTGGCGGCGGCTGGGCATCACCGTCGTCTTCGTGACGCACGACATCGACGAGGCCATCTACCTGGGCGAGCGGGTGCTCGTGCTCTCGGCCCGGCCCACGGTCGTCCTGGAGGACGTCGCGATCGGCCTCGGCCCCGACCGCGACCAGCTCGAGACGCGCTCCGCGCCCGAGTTCGCCCGCCTGCGCACGCACGTGTACGAGCTGGTGCAGCAGGCCAAGCAGGGCGTGCGCAGCCTCGCGGAGGCGCGGCTCACCCATGCGGTCGGGGGCCCTGTCGGAGGCGCGGTCGGGGGAGCGGCGGGGGGACAGGATGCCTGATCCATCGGGGTCTGGTCTGTCTGGGTCTGATCGGCCTGGGCCTGGTTTGCCTGAGCCTGGCGTGGCCGGGCCCGGGCCCGGTCCGGACGGCGCGGGTCGGGACGGCGCTGGCCGGGACGGCGGCGCGGGCGATGTCGCGGACGTCGCCGGGACCGACGCCGAGGCAGAACCCGAGACTGGACCCGAGACGGAACCCGAGACGGAACCCGGCCGGTCGCCCGAGTTCGTGCAGTCCCTCGAACGCGGCCTCGCGGTGATCCGGGCGTTCGACGGCGACCGGCGGTCCCTGACCCTGAGCGACGTCGCGCGCGAGACGGGGCTCAGCCGCGCGTCGGCGCGCAGGTTCCTGCACACGCTCGTCGAGCTCGGGTACGTCGCGACGGACGGCCGCGCGTTCACGCTGCGGCCCGCCCTGCTCGAGCTCGGTTACGCCTACCTGTCGAGCCTTACCCTGCCGGACATCGCGACCCCGCACCTCGAGAAGCTGTCCGAACGGGTGAGCGAGTCCTCCTCGGTGGCGGTGCTCGACGGCGCGGACATCGTCTACGTCGCGCGCGTCGCCACGCGCCGCATCATGAGCGCGACGATCCGGGTGGGCACACGGTTCCCGGCCTACGCGACGTCGATGGGCCGGGCGATCCTGGCCCACGCCGAGCCCGCAGCGCTCGACGCCTACCTCGCGCAGGCCGCGCCGTCGGGCACCCTCGCGGCGCTGACCCCGCGCACGATCACCGACCCCGAGGATCTCCGGGCAGCGCTCGCCGAGGTGCGCGGGCAGGGCTGGGCGCTCGTGGACCAGGAGCTGGAGGACGGCCTGCGGTCCGTCGCCGCGCCGCTGCGCGACGGGACAGGCCGCGTGGTCGCGGCGGTCAACGTCTCGGCGCCGGTGCGGCGCGGCGAGATCGCGGAGATCCTGCGGCACGTGCTGCCCCCGCTGCTCAAGGCGGCCGCCGCGATCGAGGCCGACCTGGCGCGGATGCGGTAGGGCGGGCATGTCGAACCTCTGAACTGCTGAATTTCTGAAAAGCCGGGCCTGTGAACTGCCGAATCTCTGAACTTCTGAACCCTTGATGCCGAACCTCTGAACCCTTGAACCGTCGAACCTCGGGAGGACGTCTTGCCCGCACCAGCACCTGAGCGCACCGTCGTCGGCATCGTGGGCGGCGGACCCGCCGGGCTGCTGCTCTCGCACCTGCTGCACCGGTCGGGCGTCGACCACGTGGTGCTGGAGGCGCGCTCCCGTGAGGAGATCGAGCACACGCACCGGGCCGGGATCCTGGAGGCGGGCGCGGTGCAGGCCCTGGTGGACGCCGGCCTGGACCGCGTGCTGCGCGACGGGTCCCGGCACGACGGCATCGTGTTGCGCTTCGACGGCGCCGACCACCGCATCGACCTGACCGGCCTCACCGGCCGCAGCGTGTGGCTCTACCCGCAGACCGACGTCTTCGTCGACCTCGCGAACCGGCGCGCGGCCGACGGTGCGGACGGCGTCGGCCGCGAGGGCGCCCAGGTCCGCTGGAGCGCGACCGCCACGCACGTGCTCGACGGCGACTCCGACCGGCCCGGCGTGCTCTGGACCGACCCGGAGGGCGACACCCACGAGCTGCGCTGCGACGTGCTGGTCGGCGCTGACGGCTCCCACTCGACCCTCCGGCACACCCTGCCCGAGGCGCAGCGTCGCACGTTCGTCCACGAGTACCCCTACGCGTGGTTCGGCGTCATCGTCGAGACGCCGCGCAGCGCCCCCGAGCTCGTCTACACGGCGTCGGAGCACGGGTTCGCCCTGATCAGCCAGCGCACCGACACCCACCAGCGCCTCTACTTCCAGTGCGACCCCGACGAGGACCCCACCGCCTGGAGCGACGACCAGATCTGGGCCGAGCTGCAACGCCGCGTGGCCGGGCCCGACGGGTTCCGCCTCGTCGAGGGTCCCGTCGAGGAACGGTCAGTCCTGCGCTTCCGCTCGTCCGTCGTCGAACCCGTGCGGCACGGCCGCATGCTCCTCGCCGGCGACGCCGCCCACACCGTCCCGCCCACGGGAGCCAAGGGGCTGAACCTGGCGCTCGCGGACGTCGTCGTGCTGCACGACGTGCTGGAGACCTGGCTCGCGCGCTCGGGCTCGGGCGCGGGCGCGGGCTCGGGGTCGGACGGTTCGGGCGGCTCGGCCGGCTCGGGCGGACCCGGCGTTCGGGGAGGACGGGGCGGACGCCGGGACGACGCCGTGCTCGACGAGTACGGACGCCGCGTCGCCGAGCGGGTCTGGCGCGCCCAGCACTTCTCCGCCTGGATGAGCGGCATGCTGCACTCCCACCCGGGCGAGACGGGCTTCGCCGCCCGACGGCGCCTGGCCGAGCTGCGCACGCTCACCGCCTCGGAGTCCGGCCGGCGCTTCCTGGCGGAGGGCTACACAGGCTGGGGCCCGGTGCTCGGGCAAGGGGCGCTGTGAGCGCTCCGGAGCAGGACACGCGCGGGACCGACGACGACGTCGAGAGGGAGACGAGATGACGGAACGAGTACCCGCCCAAGGAGCCGCTGCAGCGCCTGCTGGTGCGCCGGCGGCTGCGCCCGCTACGGCATCTGATGCGGCCGCCGACACGCAGGCGCAGCTCAGCGCCGAGATCGAGGCCGCGCACCGGGCGTACGAGGAGGGCCTGGCGCAGGGCGCGCCGCGGGAGCACGGTCCGCGGCGGGACTGGCCGCCGTACCGCAGCTCGCTCCTGCGGCACCCGACCAAGGACCTGCACCACGCCGACCCGGAGACGATCGAGCTGTTCGCGCCCGTCTTCGGCGAGCGGGACATCGGCGCGCTGGAGTCCGACCTGACGGTGCAGCGGGGTGGCGAGCCGATCGGGGAGCGGATCGTGGTGCGCGGCCGGGTGGTCGACGGCCAGGGCCGGCCCGTCCGGCGCCAGCTCGTGGAGGTGTGGCAGGCGAACGCGGCCGGACGCTACGTGCACAAGCGCGACCAGCACCCGGCGCCGATCGACCCGAACTTCACCGGCGTCGGACGCTCGCTGACCGACGACGACGGCTGGTACCGATTCCAGACCATCAAGCCCGGCCCGTACCCGTGGAAGAACCACTTCAACGCGTGGCGTCCGGCGCACATCCACTTCTCGCTGTTCGGGACCGAGCTCACCCAGCGCGTCGTCACGCAGATGTACTTCCCGGGGGACCCGCTGTTCGCCCTGGATCCCATCTACCAGTCCATCCAGGACCCCCGGGCCCGCGAGCTGCTGATCGCGACGTACGACCACGACTTGTCACAGCACGAGTGGGCGACCGGGTACCGCTGGGACATCGTCCTGTCCGGGTCACACCGCACCTGGACCGAGCCGGAGGACGGCGATGAGTGAGCGGACGGCCGGGCTGACGTCCGAAGGGTCGCCCGAGCCCACGATCGAGCCGACGTCCAAGGGGTCGCCCGAACCGACGTCCGAGCCCGCGCGCGACGACCCGCTCCCGCCGACGCCGGGGCAGACCGTCGGGCCGTTCTTCGGCTACGCCCTGCCCTACGCCCGCGGTAACGAGCTGGTCGAGGCCGGCACACCGGGCGCCGTGCGCCTGCACGGGACCGTGTACGACGGCGCGGGCGCCCCCGTTCCCGACGCCCTGATCGAGATCTGGCAGGCCGACCCGGCGGGCGCCGTCGTCGGCCGGTCCGGCTCCCTCCTGCGCGACGGGACCTTCACCGGCTGGGGCCGCGCCGAGACCGACCGTGAGGGCGGCTACTGGTTCCGGACCCTCACGCCGGGCGCCACGGAGCCGGGCCGCGCGCCCTTCTTCGCGGTGACGGTCTTCGCGCGCGGCCTGCAGGACCGCCTGCACACCCGCGCATACCTGCCGGACGCCGGCCTGGGCGGTGCCCCGCGCAGCCTGGACCCGGACAGTGTCGCTCCGCGCGATGCCGCTCCGCGCGATGCCGCTCCGCACGATGCCGCTCCGCACGATGCCGCGCGGCACGACGTCGCCCCGCACGATGTCACCCCGCACGATGCCGGCATGGCCAGTGCTGCCCTGCACGACGCGGACCCGGCCGGTGCCGGCCTGCTGGCCGCAGAGCCGCTGCTCGCCTCGCTCGAACCCGGTCGGCGCGCCACGCTGGTCACATCGCGCGAACCCGACGGGTCGCTGCGGTTCGACATCCGTCTCCAGGGCGGCCCGGAGGGCGAGGAGGAGACCGTGTTCCTGACGTACGACACGGCAGCGCACCGAAGCAGGACGCACGGTGACCTGCGGGGCGGCGCCGATGCCTGACGTCGGCCTGCTGACCCCCGGCGCCGACGTCGCCCCGGGGTCCCCGGCCGCGCTCACCGACGACGTGGCGGTGCTGCGGGCGATGCTCCGCGTCGAGGCGGCCTGGGTGCGGGTCGTCGTCGGACACCAGGGCGACCACCACGTTGACGCCGCCGGTGGTGTCGAGTCCGCCGTCCGTGATGACCTGGACCCCGCAGCTGACTCGGCAGGTCCGTCCGGTGCGGTTGCCTCTGTCCGCGTTGCCGATCCCGATCCCGAATTCGACGCCGTCGCCAACATCCACGTCGACACCGATATCGACGCCGACGCCAACATCGACGGGGACCCCGACATCGACGCCGTCGTCGAGCGCCTCGCTGGGTCGGACGACGACGCGCTGGCCCTCGCGACGCAGCTGGCC
The DNA here is from genome assembly GCF_042728455.1 of Promicromonospora sp. NPDC060204. NCBI lineage: Bacteria > Bacillati > Actinomycetota > Actinomycetes > Micrococcales > Promicromonosporaceae > Promicromonospora > Promicromonospora sp. NPDC060204. The sequence goes on along the minus strand of NZ_JBHWZO010000018.1, from coordinate 14,115 downwards.
CGTGCCGGCGGGGCCGGCGGAAACCCGGTGATCCCGCTGGTCGCCGCGTTGCGGGAGGCGGCGGGGCCGCGTCTCGCGCCGGCAGTGCACGCGGGCCTCACGTCGCAGGACGTGCTCGACACCGCGCTGGTCCTCGTGCTGCGCGACACCGCACGCGCCGCCGTGGCCGACCTCGACCGAGCAGCCGCGGCGGCGGCGCGCCTCGCGGCCGAGCACCGCGCCCGGCCCTCCCTCGCCCGCACCCTCGCCCAGGCGGCGGTGCCCACGACGCTCGGCGCACGGTTCGCCGGTTGGCTGCAGGGCATCCTCGCCGCGCGGGCCTTCCTGGACGCGGTCTCCGACGCGCTCCCGCTGTCCTACGGCGGCGCGGCGGGCGAGCTGTCCGGGCTGGTTGCGCTGTCGGGGGCGACCGAACTGTATGGAACGGTCGTACCGCCGGGGGCCACTGAGCCGTCCGTAGCGACTGAGCCGTCCGCCGCGACCGAGCCGTCCGCAGCGACCGAGCCGTCCGCAGCGACCGAGCCGTCCGGAGTGACCGGGCCGCTCGGGCCGACGGAGCCGGCAGGCGACACTGGGACCTCGCGCCCCGAGTTCGCCCTCGTCGAGGCCTGGGGTGCGGAGCTCGGACTGCCGGTCGGCCCGGCGCCGTGGCATGCCACGCGGACGCCGGTGGTCCGGATCGCCTCGGCGCTCGCCGAGACCTGCACGGCGCTCGGCAAGGTCGCGAACGACGTGCTGCAGGCGGTCCGGCCGGGCGTCGGTGAGCTGCGTGAGCCGCCCGCGCCGGGACGTGGGACGTCGTCGGCCATGGCGCACAAGCGCAACCCCGTGCTGTCGGTGCTCGTGCGGCGCTCCGCGATCGCCGCGCCGCACCTGGCCGCCCAGGTGCTCGGGGCGGCGGGGCTCGCCGTGGACGAGCGGTCCGACGGCGCCTGGCACGCCGAGTGGCCCGCCCTGCAGCTGCTCGCCCGGCATGCGATCGCGTCGGCGCACGCGGCGGCGGAGCTTCTGGAGGGTCTGGAGGTCGACACCGACGCCGTGGCCCGGAACCTGCGCGACGGCCTGCCGGGCGGCCTGTCCGACGGTATGTCCGACGGTATGTCCGGCACCGGACCGGCGCCCGACGTCGCGGCGGCTGCCGCCGTCGTCGGCCGCGTGCTGGACCAGTACGCCGAGCAGACGGGGCAGGGCGCATGACCGCGCGACCCAGGCTGGGCGCCGTCGAGTTCGTGCTGCGCGACGCCACCCGACCGCTGCTGGTGCTGGGCCCTTCTTTGGGCACGTCGGTGGCGGCGCTGTGGGGCGACGCGGTCGGGCTGCTGGCCGGAGCCAGCCGTTCTGTCGACGGCGATCGAGTCGCCGGGGGCGCCGGCGAGCTCGACGTGATCGGCTGGGACCTGCCGGGCCATGGCACGGCGCCGGCGCCGTCCGCGGACGAGCTCGAAGGGCTGAGCATCGGTGATCTCGCCGATGCAGTCCTCGGCGTCGTCGAGCGTGCGCAGGCGCGGCGCGGGGACGTCGGGGCGCCGTTCTGGTACGCCGGTGTCTCGGTCGGCGGGGCGGTCGGTCAGCGGTTGCTGCTGGACGCGCCCGACCGCGTGCTCGGCGCGGCCCTGATCTGCACGGCGACCTACTTCGGCGAGCCGTCGGGATGGGCCGAACGGGCTGAGCTCGTGCGGCGGGCGGGCACACCCACCCAGGTGGAGGCCGCGGCGCGGCGCTGGTTCGGGCCCGGGTTCCTCGACCGTGAACCGCAGGTGGTCCTCCGCCTGCTCGCCGGCCTGCAGACCGCCGACCGGTTCGGCTACGCCGCGGTGTGCGACGCCGTGGGCGCCCACGACCTGCGAGGACGGCTCGGCGCGGTCGGCGTCCCCGTCGTCGCGATCGCAGGCGGCGCGGACCCGGCGACGCCGCCCGCGAAGCTCCAGGAGATCGCCGACGCCGTCCCTGGCGCACAACTCCAGGTGCTGGACGGAGCGGCACACCTCGCGCCGGCGGAGCGGCCGCAGGCCGTGGCCGACCTGGTGCGCGATCTCGTCCGGGGAAGGGTGACAGCGTGACTGACAGCAGCAAAGTCCCGAACAGCGAGGTCCCGGACAGCGAGGTCCCGAACAGCGAGGTCCCGGACAGCAGTGAGGTCCTGGACAGCAACGAGGCCTCGGACAGCAGCAAGGTCCTGAGCAGCAGCGAACGGCCGAACCGCGGCGAGATATCAAGCATCGACGTGTCGTTGGACAAGGGCGAGATGTCGACTGCGGGCGAAGCATTGAGCATCGACGTGTCGTTGGACCAGGGCGAGGGGTCGGGCAAGTCGGGGTCGTCGATCGGGAGGGACGTGCCGGACAGCGGCGAGGTACTCCGTAGTGGCGATGCGCCGAACGCGGGCGACGCGCCGAACGCGGGCGATGCACGGAACGCGGGCGATGCACGGAACGCGGGCGGGGCACCGACCGGCGACCCGCCGGACAGCGGTGACACGGTGCGTGGTGGGGCCGTGTCCGGCAGCAGCGTCCCCTCAGGCAGTGCCCGCACAAGCGGCGCTCCCTCAGGCAGTGCCACCTCAGGCAGTGCCACCTCAGGCAGTGCCCGCGCAGGGGGTGTTCGCGCGAGCAGTGTTCCCCTCAGCGGCCCCCTGAGTCGTCGGCCCGAGCGGGGGGACGACGTGCGGCGTCACGACGGCGCCGCCGTCCGGCGTCAGGTGCTGGGCGACACGCACGTGGACAACGCAATCGTGGGCACGACGGCGTTCACCGCCGACTTTCAGGACCTCATCACCCGCTACGCGTGGGGTGAGATCTGGACTCGCCCGGGCCTGGACCGGCGGAGCCGCTCGATGATCACGCTGACCGCACTCATCGCCGGCGGGCACTGGGACGAGCTGGCGATGCACGTACGGGCCGCGGTCCGCAACGGGTTGAGCGTCGACGAGGTCAAGGAGGTGCTCCTGCAGACGGCGATCTACTGCTCGGTGCCGAGCGCGAACCACGCCTTCAAGATTGCCCAGCAGGCGCTGGCCGACGAGGGTCTCGTCTGAGTCCTGCAGCAGCCGTACTGCACCCCCTGTCCCGCACTATCTTTGGGGCATGACCAGCGCGACGCCGCCCGAACCGGGCGGCCCAGATTACGCAGTCCCGGAATCTGCAGCCCTAGATTCTGCAGCCCCGGATTCCGTCAGTTCTCCCGCCGACCGTTCTACCGCCGACCGCTTCCCTGCCGACCGCGGCGTCGGGGCCACGCTCACCCCGGGTTTTCGCGGGCGGCCGCGGCCCGCGGGCGTGACTCTCCCTCCCGGGCAGTACAAGGAGGAGGGCTTCCCGGTGCTCTCCGCCGGGCCGACGCCCAACGTCGACAGCCGGACCTGGAGCTTCACCGTCACCGACGAGTCCGGTGCCGCGAAGACCTGGTCGTGGGCGCAGCTGATGGAGCTGCCCCAGGAGAAGCCGACGGTCGACATCCACTGCGTCACACGCTGGTCCAAGTTCGGCACCCGCTGGCGGGGCGTGTCCCTGGACGTGCTGCTCGCGGACGTCGAGTCCACCGCCGACTTCGCGATGGTCGGCTCCTACGGCGGATACACGACCAACCTTCCGGTCGCCGACCTGCTGGGCGGCAAGGCGTGGATCGCGCACACCTTCGACGGCGCGCCGCTGCACCCCGAGCACGGCGGCCCCGCGCGGCTGCTCGTGCCGCACCTGTACTTCTGGAAGTCGGCGAAGTGGGTGCGCTCGCTGACGCTCATGCCGACGGACCGGCCCGGCTTCTGGGAGAAGCTCGGCTACCACGACCTCGGCGACCCGTGGCGTGAGCAGAGGTACCAGGGTGACTGAGGCGGTGGGCGCCCGGCTCGGGCAGCGCTACGCGGTCCCGTCCGGCTGGCAGGTCGCGACCCTGCTGGAACGACGTGCGGAGAGCGCCTCCGCGGAGACCCTCGTGCTCGACATCCCGCAGTGGCCCGGTCACCAGGCGGGCCAGCACCTCGACCTGCGCCTCACCGCGCCCGACGGCTACACCGCCGAGCGGTCGTACTCGCTGGCGAGCGGCCCCACGCCGTCCGGCAGCGGGGGTGTGGAGGTCACCGTCCAGCGCGTCCGAGACGGCGAGGTGTCGCCCTACCTGGTCGACGACTTCCCGCCCGGTGCGGCCATCGAGGTGCGCGGGCCGATCGGCGGATGGTTCGTCTGGGACCCGGAGCGGGACGCGGGCACGCCCGTCCTGCTCCTGGCCGGCGGCTCCGGGCTGGTCCCCGTGATGTCGATGGCCCGCGCACGCCGCCAGTCCGGCGACCGGACGCCGTTCCGCCTGATCTACTCGGTGCGCACGCCGGAGGACCGGCTGTACACCGACGAGCTCGACGCGCTCGTGGCCCGCGGCGACGGGTTCGAGGCCAGCACGATCTTCACGCGGGCGGTCTCCCTGACGGCACTGCGCGGCCCGCGCCGGCTGACGTCCTCGGAAGTGGCCTCGTGGGGTTGGCCGCCCGAGCTGGAGCCGCGGGTGTACGTGTGCGGTCCGACAGGGTTCGTCGAGGGGGTCGCCCGCATGCTTGTCGCCCAGGGCCACGACCCGGCCCGGATCCGGACCGAACGGTTCGGGCCCGCGGGGAGCTGACCAGCCCCCGGCGTCGATGGTCGGGTGGCGGGGCGCGCCCCCGCCTGGTGTCGATGGTCGGCTGGCGGGGCGTGCCTTTCCTGGTGGTGGTGACGGCGTGGTCGGACTCCGCCCGGACCGGGTGACGGTGATCGGTCGTCGGGCTCCGCCCGGCTCCGGTGGCGGCGGCCGGTGGGACTGCCCGGCCGGGTGGGACTGCCCGGCCGGGCCGGGCTGCTTCGGCAGCGCTTCGGCAACGGAACTGCTTCGGTGGCGGTGCGTCGTCGTGCGGCGCGGGTCGGTGACTCCCTTGGTCATGTGGTGCTCGTGCCTGTGGGGTGCGTGACGTGGCCGTTCGGGTGCGTGAAGTGCCAGCCGTCGTCGTAGTGCATGGCGATGTTCTGCGTGTCGACGAGGTCGTGGTGGTGGTAGCAGAGCAGGGCGGCGTTGGTGGTGGAGGTCTCGCCGCCGTGCGCCCAGTGGCGCAGGGCGTGGTGGACCTCGCACCGCGTCGGCGGTTGGTCGCACTCGCCGTAGACGCAGTGCTGGTCGCGGGCGATGACCGCCCGGCGCAGCTGCCCGGTGACCGTCCGTCTGCTCCGGCCGACGTCCAGGATCTGCGAGTCGGCTCCGAACACGATCCGGGTGACCTCGCTGTCGCAGGCGATGCGGCGCAGGAGCGAGGTCGGCACCGGGGTGCTCGTCTCGGTGAAAACCGCAGGACGCTTGATGTGGGGGACGCCGTCCGGGCCGATCGTGCTGGTCGGCCCGGTCGGCCCGGTCGGCCCGGACGGGACCGTCGGCCCGGTCGGCCCGGTCGGCCCGGACGGGACGGACGGGACGGTCGGCCCCGTCCGGACGCCAGGCTCGCTCGGCCTGCCCGCGCCCGGCTGCTCGGTGCCGCTCCGGGCCGTGAGGGCCTCGAACTCGGTCCACGAGACGGTCACGCTGAGGTGCGGGCGGACGGAGGCCCCGGTGCCGGTGCAGCCGTTGTCGAGCACGATGCGGCTCAGATCGGCGAGAGCCTGGGCGCGGCGCTGACCGGGGGTGCGGTCGTCGTCGGCGGCCGGTGCGCCCATGATCGAGCCGATCGCCGTGGTCAGCGTCTGGCCGTGCTCCTCGGTGAGGAACCCGCTCAGGTGGTAGCCGCCCAGCGTGGGTGCGACGTCGAGGTACTCGCGCTGTCTGGCCTTCGTGTAGCCGCGCTCGTCGGCCTCGGGGTCCGCGTGGCGGGCGAAGTAGCGCACCAGACCGCGGAACCGGTCGGGCCCGTTCTGGGTCGACCAGTCAAGCAGCTGCTCCTCCCAGGTCGGCGCAGCCGAAGTCGTCGGTGTCCCCGTCGTCGGGTCGCCCGGTACAGACACAGGCACAGGTCCAGCGGGTGCGTCCCCAGCGGGGCCCGGGTCAGGTACGGAGCCGGCCTGGTCGATGGTGGGCACGTCGACCGCCGGGGCGGCCAGGGCCTCGGTTCGGTTGGTGCTGGTGGTGGCGACGTCGACCAGCGCGCGGAGCTTGTCGACGCCGACCCGACCCGCCAGGGCCGCCGACAGCGTGGCGGGCAGATGGTCGCGCAAGGCCCTGGCCGTGCGGACGTCGCGTCGTGCGGTCCCCGTCTGGACGTCCTCGGCGCGGGCCAGCCAGACGGCGAACGTGCGAGCGCCCGTCTGGGCCCAGAGCCCGGCGGACTCGATCCGGGGCAGGATCGACCAGCGCACGGCATCCATGCGGGCGCCGGCCACGCGCAGGCGGGCGGACGCCGACACCAGACCCGGCGTCGTCATGACCTCATGCGCTGGTGTGGCGAGCTCGTCCAGGAGCGCATCGAGGTCGGTCAGGACATCCTCCAGGGCACGTGGGGTGCCTCCACGTTCTTCCCTTGCCATGGTTCACACCACCTCTCGTGCGCGGTCTCGAACGCCAGGACCGGGTCGGTCCAAGCCGCTGCAACGAGCCTATCGAACGAATGTGCTGCTGTTTGGGTGAGCAAAAGATCTGTGGATAACTCTTCGGTCCGCGAAGCGGCGGCTCCGGCGCTCGGTATCGCGCGCCTGACCGGCACCCACCCAGAAGAGCAGCGGGCCGGCCGGCCCCCCAGGACCGGCCGACCCGTCGGCCACCTCCGGGATCCGGCGGCGAGACGACCAGAACCCGCTACCGCCTACTTCCTACCGCCTACCTCCCACCCCGCCCCAGCTTCGACGGCCACCAGACCTTCCGGCCGATGTCGTACGTGAGCGCGGGCACCAGCAGCGAGCGGACGGCGAACGTGTCGAGCAGCACGCCGAACGCCACGATGAACGCGAGCTGCGCGAGGAACAGCACCGGGATCACCGCCAGCGCCGTGAAGGTCGCCGCGAGCACCAGACCCGCCGACGTGATGATGCCGCCAGTCAGCCGTAGCCCGCGCAGCACCCCCTCCTGGGTGCCGTGCACGAGCGACTCCTCCCGGACCCGGGTCATCAGGAAGATGTTGTAGTCGATCCCGAGCGCCACCAGGAACACGAACCCGAACAGCGGGACCGCCGGGTCCGCGCCCGGGAAGCCCAGCACGTCGTTGAAGACCAGCGCGGAGACGCCCATGGCGGTCCCGAACGACAGCACGGTGGTCAGGACGAGCAGCACGGGCGCGAGCACCGCGCGCAGCAACAGCATGAGGATGACCAGGATCACCACGAGCACGATCGGCACGATGACCGTGCGGTCGCGGATCGACGCCTCGTTCGTGTCCAGGTCCGTCGCGGACTCGCCGCCGACCAGGGCCGCGGGCAGCTCGTCGGCGTAGGCGGCGCGCAGATCGCGTACCGTCTGCTCCGCGGCCAGCGAGTCCGCGGCGTCGCCGAGCGTGCCCTGCAGGAGCACCGCGCCGTCGGACACCACGGGTTCCGGTGCCGGAGACCCGGGCGGGCCGAACGGCTGGACGCCGTCCTCGGTCACCGTGGCGGTGTTGCTCGCGGTGTCGGCGGTGATCGCGACGCCCTCGATCCCGTCGTCCGCCAGCAGGACGTCGGCCGCGCGCTGCAGGTCCTCCTGCGGCGCGATCACGTAGACCGGGCTGCCGGAGCCGGCCGGGAAGTGCTCGGCGAGCACCTCCTGCCCGTCGCGGGCCTCGGAGGAGCCCAGGACGAGCTCCGACTGCGGCACGCCCGAGGCCTGGAGCTGGGTGATCCCCACGCAGCCGAGGGCGAGCACGGCCGCCGTCGTGATCCAGATGGTGCGCGGCCTGGCGCGGATCGCGCGCGAGACCCGTCCCCACAGCCCGACCTCCTCGGCGCCGGACTCCGCCGCGGCGGGGTCGTAGACGGGGCGTCGCGGCCAGAACGCCGCCCGGCCGAACGCCAGCAGCAGGGCCGGCAGCAGCGTGAGCGCGGCGAGCATCGAGAAGGCGATGCCGACGGCGGCGACCGGTCCCAGCGTGCTGTTGGACCGCAGCTCGCTGAACAGCAGGCAGAGCAGGCCGGCGATGACCGTGCCGCCCGAGGCCAGGATCGGCTCGACCGAGCCGCGCAGCGCGCGCAGCGTCGCGGTCCACTTGTCCGGGGTGTGCAGCAGCTCCTCCCGGAACCGCGCCACGTACAGCAGGGCGTAGTCCGTCGCGGCGCCGATCACGAGGATGAACAGGATGCCCTGCGTCTGCCCGCTGAGCAGCAGCACGCCCGAGTTGGCCAGGTGCCAGACCGTCAGCAGCGCGATGCACAGCGCGAACATGCTGGTGGCGAGCACCGCCAGGGGCAGCAGCAGCGACCGGTAGACGATGATCAGGATGACCAGCACCGCGGCCAGCGCCACGCCGAGCAGCAGCCCGTCGATCCCGGCGAACGCCGAGACCAGGTCACTGGAGAAGCCCGCGGGGCCTGTGACGTACAGGTCGACGCCGGCGGGCAGGTCCTCGGCGAGGGTCGCGCGCAGCTCGGCGGTCGCCTCGCCCACGTCGGCGTCGCCGGACAGCGGTACGAAGGCCTGGGCGGCGACGCCGTCGTCGGACGGGATGGCGGGGGAGACGTCGCCGTCCACCACGTCCAGGTCGCCGGCGGTGGTGAGCCGGTCGCCGATGGTAGTGAGCTGGTCGTCGGTGAGCTCGTCCGGCGAGACGAAGACGACCAGCGCCGGGATCGCGTCGCCCTCGGTGAAGCCCGAGAGGCGCTCCTGCACCTCGGTCGCCTCGGCGGTCTCGGGCAGGTAGGCGGTGCGGTCGTTGGAGGAGACCTCGTCGATCCGGCCGAAGTACGGGCCGCCCACGGAGGCGCCCACGAGCCAGACGAGGATGAGGACGGCGGGCAGGGTCACCCGCAGCCAGCGCGGTACGCGCGACGTCGTGGTGCGGGGCGACGGGCCTGGGTTGGGTGCGGTGCTCATGCGACGACCCGCTCCCAGCTCGCCACGTCGCCGGGCACGGCGACGAACAGCGGGTGGGCGGCGGGCGTGCCGGTCGAGGCGAGACCCGACCGGTGCTCGGGCGAGCGGACGGCGACCTTGCGCAGCAGGTGCTGCCGCTCGAGGTCGAGCTGTCCCGTGGTCACGACGATCCTGCGGACGTCGCGCGTGCTCCGGTCCAGCGGCCGGGAGATGCGCTCGGCGTCGAACTGGTAGCCCCGCCGCGTCGCCTCGTCCCGCACCCCGTGGAGGTAGCTGGAGATGGCGGCGACCGGGTCCGGGTGCGCGGTGAAACGTTCGAGCTGGGGGTGTGCGGTGTATCCCGCGGTCCGGCCGAGGAGTACGGCCTGCGCGAGGAGCGCCTCGCGCCAGCAGGCGACGAGCCCCTGGCGGTCGAGCAGTGCGGGATCGAGCGACCAGAGCCTCATGGGCGTCGTCGGCTCCTTCTCTGAGAGGGGGCGCCCGCACCCCGCACCAGCCGCGGAGACCGGGGTACGAGGCACAGGCATGCCAGGGATGCCCGGAATTTAGCTAGCCAGGCTATATTCAAGTGTATGACGCAGTATGTGCAGGGGTAAAATCCGAGCGTGGAGCCAGAACCCGTGCCGGATGCCGAGACCCAGCCGTCGATGCTGGACCCCCGAGTCATGGACCCGGACGAGGAGATCGTGCACCGGGCCGGCATGGACGAGCGGGACGTCGACCAGGTCGTGCGCGTCCTGGAGGCCCTGCGCGGCTGGCACGAGACCGAGCGCCGCATGAGCGAGGCGTCGCGTCGGTACATGAAGCTCGGCGAGACCGACATGCGGGCCCTGCGCTACATCATCGCCATGCAGAACCACGGGCGCATCGTGACGCCGGGCGCGATCGCCGAGCACCTGGGCATCACAACTGCCTCGACCACCAAGCTGCTCGACCGGCTCGCCGCGGGCGGCCACGTGCACCGGTTCCCCCACCCGTCCGACCGGCGCAGCCTCGCGATCGAGGTGTCCGTCGAGACGCGGCGCGCGGCGCGGGAGACCGTGGGGCGCAGCCACGCCCGGCGGTTCGACGCCGCGGCGCGGCTGACGCCCAAGGAGCGGGAGATTGTCGCGCGGTTCCTCGACGACCTGGCGAGCACGGAGCACGAGCCGGACTAGCGCCGGGCCGGGCCGCGCGCCCGGCCCCGCCCTCGGGCCCGGCCCGGGCGCGCGCTGGGCGCACCTCACGCCCGGCCCGGCCTCCTGCCCGGCGCACCCTCACGCCCGGCCCGCCCTCAGACCTCCAGCAGCACCCGGACGTCCCACGGGCCGAGCTCGATCCGCGCGCCCTCGGCCAGCTCCTCGCCGCTGAGCAGGTCGCGGACCGCGCCGGGCAGCACGAAGACGCTCGGGTCCCAGGACCACGAGTGCACGAACCGCACCCGCTGACCGGCCGGGTTCCGCGCTCCGGTCACCGTCTGCGACGGCGCCTGCGGGCGCCACCGCGGCGGTTCGGACCCGTCGTCCGACGCCGGCCCCACCGCAGTCGGCCCAGCCGTCGGCCCGGCCGTCGGTCCGTCCAGGACCGCCGGCCCGCTGTGCCGCGCCGCCCAGTCCAGGACCGCCCGGGCCAGCGCAGGGTCGGGCACGGTGCCGACCGTGGTGACCCGGCCTGTGCCGTGCGCTCTGGTGGTGACGGCGGGCCAGCGGCCGAAGTGCGGGTGGTCGTAGCTGACGAGCACGTCGGCGTCCAGGACCTGCAGCCCGTCGACCCAGCTGGTCGCGTGCGCGCCGGCAAGGGGGTCGTCGAGGGCGCCGTCGGCCACCTTGGAGCCGTCCGCGGCGTGCACGGGCAGCGGCGCGTCGATAGTGGCGAACTCGTCGTAGAAGACGCCGGCTGCCGCGCTCAGGTGCGCGGGCTTGCGCTCCGCTCGCGCGCGGGCCTCCTCGTCCTCGTACCCGGTGCGGATGCCCAGCACGAGGTGGCCGCCGGCCGCGGCGTAGCGCTCCAGCCACTGCAGCCAGGCGTCGTCGGCGATCGTGACGCCCGCCGCGACCAGCACGGGATGCTCGCGCGCGGCGTCCTCGGGGGTGGCGCCGGTGAGCTGGGCGTCGTGCACGAGCCGGGCCTGCAGGCCGGCGTCGAACGCCCCGCGGTAGAAGGCGTCGAAGATCCGGTGCCAGCCGCGCGGGTCCGGTCCCGCGCCGCCGCCGAGCTGCGGGAACTCGGCCAGCGACCACTTGCTCGGGTTGGACCAGACCAGGGCGACGTCGGCGTCCGGCGTCAGGTTCGCCACCGCGGGACCGGCCGTACGCAGCTCGGCGCCGAGCTCCGCGATCTGCCGGTAGACCCGGCCCGGCTCCAGCGAGTGCGGCAGCACGCCGCCCCAGTACGTCTCGGTGCCGTAGGGGAGCGTGTGCCAGTGCCAGTACTCGATCATGGTCGCGCCGCGCGAGACCAGCGCCCAGGCGGCCTGCCGCCACTGGCCGTCGTAGGCCGGCTCGTTCTGCCAGGGGCCGCCGATCGCCTGCGCGTTGGTCTCCGTGACGAGGAACGGCGCCTGCTTCGAGGCGTACATGCGGTCGGCCGTGGCGTACAGCGACCACGTCCCCGTGGTCATCCAGGCCTGGTCGTCGGTGACGCTCGGGGGCAGGGCCAGGTGGTCGCGCATCCGGTAGTACGGGTTGCCGGCGGTCACGTCCAGCTCGCGCGTGAGCGCGTCGTCCTGCACGCCCGGGCGCTCGTACGAGATGCAGGTGGTGACGAACTGGTCCTCGCGCGCGTACTCGCGCACGACGTCGGCCTGCCAGCCGATGAAGTCAGTGGTGAGCTGCGCCTGGAACCGGCGCCAGGCGAGCGCGTACTGCGGCTGAGCGTTGCCCGACGGCGTCCACAGGTCCGCCCACGAGGACAGCCGGTGCGACCAGTACGTCAGCCCCCACTCGTCGTTCAGCCGCTCGACCGAGCCGTACCGGCTGCGCAGGTGGTCGACGAACCGCTCGAAGACCTGCCGGTTGTGGAAGATCTCGTTCCCGGGCTCGTTGTCCACCTGGAAGCCGACGACGGCGGGGTGCGCCGCGTACCGCGCGACGACGGCGCGGATGACCCGCTCGGCATGGAACAGGAACGACGGGTGCGTGTAGTCGATCTCCTGGCGTGCGCCCCAGCCCATCGCCCGGCCGTCCGCCCGGACGACGTTGATCTCCGGGTAGAGCCGCGCCAGCCACATCGGCACCGCGTACGTGGGCGTGCCGAGCACCACCCGGATGCCGCGCTCGTGCGCGCCGTCGAGCACGGGCTGGAGCCAGTCGAGGTCGAAGCGCCCGTTCTCGGGCTCCCACGTGGACCACACCGACTCGCCGACCCGGATCACCGAGAACCCGGCCTCGACCATGAGGTCCAGGTCCTTCTCCAGCCGGTTCGAGAGCCGGTCCTCGGGCCGGTGGTACTCGGGGTAGTACGCGGCGCCGAACAGGACGCCGTCGGTCAGGTGGTGCAGGGGGCTCATGGCGGCCTCTCGGGTCTGTGCTGGTCGGGTGCGGGTCAGACGTGCGGGTGGGTGCGGGGGTGAGTGCGCAGCTCAGGTGTGCGGGTTCTCGGGTGGAGTGCCCTCGGGCGGCGGCGCCGTGCTCTCCCGGACCACGAGCTGGGTGGGGACCAGCCGGTTCCGCTCCGTGGGCGGCCGCCCCTCGACGGCGCGCACCAGCCGGTGCACGGCCAGGCGGGTGACCTCGGCGAAGTCCTGGCGCACGGTCGTCAGGGGAGTGGACAGGTACTCGGCCTCGGGGGCGTCGTCGAAGCCCACGACGCTCACGTCGTGGGGCACCCGCAGCCCGGCCAGCTCCACGGCGCGGACGGCGCCGATCGCCATGTGGTCGTTGGCGGCGAAGATGGCGGTGACGGGCGTGCCGGGGCGCGTGTCGTCGGTGGAGTGCGTGTCGTTGCTGGAGCCGGCGCGGCTGGAGCCGGCCCGCCGCAGCAGCTCCGCGGTCGCCTCGTACCCGGACCGGGGGCTCCAGTCGCCGTGCACCACCGGCGGTGCGGGGATGCCGGCGTCCGACAGTGCGCCGCGCCAGCCGGCGATCCGGCGGGCGGTGGCCGACCAGCCCGCGGTGCCGGCGACGTGGTGCACGGTGCGGTGCCCGAGCGCCAGCAGGTGCTCGGTGGCGGCCCTGGCCCCGGCCAGCTCGTCGGCGCCCAGCACCAGCTCGTCGGGGCGGGCGGGATCTGTGGTGCCCGAAGCGGTGGCCCCGGCCGGGTCGTCCGCCGACGTCGGCGAGTCGAACGTGAGGACCGGCAGCCCGCCCGGCAGGCGCAGCTCCGGGTGCCCCAGGTCGATCGGCTCGGAGAGCACGAGGCCCGCGACGTCCTGGGCGACGAGCTCGTCGATCGCGGCCTGCAGGTCGGCGACGCCGCCGCCCTGCGTGCGTGCGACGCTCAGGTGGTAGCCGGAGCCCCGCAGGGCGGCGTCGACGCCCTGGAGGATCGACGTCGGTCCGTACAACGCGGTGCCCATCGTGACCATGCCGATGCGCTGGTTCCGGCGGGTGACCAGGGCACGGGCGGCTGCGTTCGGGCGGAAGCCCAGCTCCTCGATGACGGTCTGCACCCGCGCGCGGATGGCGTCCGCGACGTGCGGCTCGTGATTGACCACGCGCGAGACGGTCTTCTGGGACACACCGGCACGGCGGGCGACATCCGTCATCGACACACGCTGTGTCGCACGCTGTGTCACACCCTGGGACACCCGTTGCGCGGCATCCATGGACCAGCTCCCTCGCTGTGCTCGGACCGTGTGACGGCCGGACTGACTACGTAGTCAACGGGGCCGAGCGAATCACGCTCTGACTACGCAGTCAAGGCCCCGGCCGCCGCCGTGCCGGCCGCCGTCGTGCCGGACGCCGTCACGCAGGCCGTCGCCTCGCGGGGCGCCGTCGCACCGGCCGCCCGCCCAGCCACGAGTAGCCGACGGCCATGACCGCGACCGTGCAGAAGATCCCGGCGGGCGCGACCGTCCCGGTCAGCAGCACGGCGGTGATCCGTCCGCCGGATGGCGGAAGCTGGCGCGAAGCGTGCGCCGTTCGGCGGATGTCCTCGTGGGGCCGAGCCGGACCCAAGCCGGGGCGGGGCTGGGCTAGGCCGACGACGTGCGCTTCTACCCCGTCATTGGGCCCGAAAACACCGTGTTTTCGGGCC